>JAYGEF010000463.1:0-3507 GCA_046582535.1 Alphaproteobacteria bacterium | reverse complement strand
CATCCGCAAGGACCTACCGGAAAACCTCCGGGGCGACCCGGTGCTGGCCCGGCGGATCGGCGAGATGATCATCGACTGTCTGGCGCGCTTCCATAAGGCCGACCCGGCCGCCGTCGGGCTCGGGGCCATGGGCCGGCCCGAGGGCTTCGCCCAGCGCCAGCTCGAAGGCTGGACCGGTCGCTGGCAGGCGGCCAAGGACCAGGACATTCCGGCCATGGACCGGCTCACCGCCTGGCTCGCCGACAACCTGCCCGAACCCCAGGCCGCCACCTTCGTCCATAACGACTACAAGCTCGACAACATGCTGGTGGCCCACGACGACCCGGCCCGGGCCGTCGCCGTACTCGACTGGGACATGTGCACCAGGGGCGACCCGCTCATGGACCTGGGCTACCTGCTGACCTACTGGCCCGAAGCCGGCGACCCGCTCACCTGGCGCGACTCATGCCCCTCACCCCTGTGGCGCCATGGCTTCCCGACCCGCGCCGAAGCGGTCCAGCGCTACGCCGAACTCTCCGGCCTCGACCTCGGCCACATCGCCTGGTACCACGCCTGGGGCACCTTCAAAATCGCCGTGGTCATCCAGCAAATCTACATCCGCTGGCGACGCGGCCAAACCCAGGACGAACGCTTCGCCGTAATGGGCGAGCGCGTGCGGATTTTGATCGATAAGGGGTGTAAGATTGCGGGGGTGAGTGGGGTGAGTGGGGGGATTGACGGCGATAGTTCGTAAAACGGAACTGGCCCCGCTGTTCAGTAACGTCTAATTCGTACACTTAGTAAACTGTCACCGTAACCCAATAAGGGGATTCACACAAAAAACGGATGGTGTTATAAACCATCCGTTAAGTGGGTTCTCGCTTGACCCTATTGGCTAGTGGCGGGGTGATCGGCCCCGCCCTAGCTACACCAACCTCGGGTCGCCGCTTTGACCGATTGCACGGCGGTCTATAACATCATTCTCCACTTCCTCGGTGTAACATCTCGGGCCTCGCGCCCGCTGCGTCCCTGTCCAGATGCGGACCGGGAAACCATTTTCTGCCCCGACTAGTAACCTCGTCATCGCGTGACAGAGTTCTCAGCGCCTCGGTGATTTGTGAATAAGAGAGTGTGCGGCCAAACTTAGCGGTTGATTCATCCGCGATTTCTTGCCGAGAAATACCCCCGCCTCCAGCAACAATTTGCCGAACAGCTTTTTTGATGCTGCCATACCCAATAAACAACTGCCGTGCCGTTTCGCGCTCGGCGGCTGTCGGCGGTTTTTCCTGGTCTTCGACAGCACCGGGTGGCGCGATAAATTCACGGAGGCGCTCAAAGGTTGCCTCAGCACCCTGAGTGCTGCCAACCGCAATAGCGCGGTCAATCAAAACCGCAAAATCGGTCATGATCTGTTCACGGGAATCTTTGGAGCGACTCGTCATGTGGGTTTTATACATTAACCCACATCATAGAACAAGCCCACAAAGTTACTCTTTGGGGTTTCCTCATCTGGCTCGCGCGGCCTTTTGGATTACGGGATTACGGTGACAGTTTAGGATTAGGATTACGGTGACAGTTTACTAAATACACTTAACTGCCATCTAATGGGGTGCGCGATTGCGGGGATGAAATCGGGGATTGATAGGGCGGCTCCGTCAGGTAGAACCGAACATTGCCACCAAGACGTCGGAGACCTCCTTGGCGCGGGAATCCGGAAGTCGGCCAAGCCGTTTGATCAGCCGCGGTTTATCCACCGTGCGAATTTGATCGAGGACGACTTGGCCCTTCGTCTTCCGAAACGTTAAATCGACCCGTGTCGGATAGCGGCGGCGGCGGGATGTCATCGGCGCCACGATCACCGTATGGATATGGCGGTTCACTTGGTCAGGCGAGATGACGACGCAGGGGCGCGTTTTGCGAATTTCCGAACCCTGGGTAGAATCAAGATTTACCAGCCAGATGTCAAAACAGTGGACATCCGCTACCACGTCCACTCCTCGTCATCCCAACTATGCTCAAGGTCATCCGGCATCAGGAGCGTATCGTCGCCGGCCGCCGCCATTCGTTCAAAGGCGGCATCCCATCCCTCTCGCGGGTTGCGCGCTGGAGTCAGGACAAGTTTGCCTTCGGCGACACGCATATCAAGTTGATCACCAAAACCACATTGTTCAATGACCGAACGGGGAATTCGAATTCCCTTTGAGTTCCCAATCGAAACTAGGTCAACCTTCATATCAATCTCCCTTTTCGTAATTACAATGTAATTACGGAACGATTAAAAGTCAACGCTCAAATAGGAAATCAAGGACTCCGCCCCACGGCCCAGCCGCCGTCGATGACGAAGGTTTGGCCGCTGACCCAGGCGCCGGCGCGGGCGGCCAGGAAGACCGCGGCGCCGGCGATGTCGTCGGGTTCGCCGAGGCGGCCCAGAGGGTAGCGCTTGACCGCCTCGGCGTTGCGTTCCGGGTCTTCCCACAGGGCTTTGGCGAAGTCGGTCTTGACCAGGCCGGGGGCGATGCAGTTGGCCCGGATGTTGTGCTCGCCCCACTCCACCGCCAGGTTGCGGGCAAGCTGGTAATCGGCGGCCTTGGAGAGGGCGTAGATGCCGAGCATCTTGTCGCCGGCCAGCCCGGCGATTGACGAGATGATGATGACCGAGCCGTCCTTACGCTCGGCCATCTGGGGCAACACCATGTTGCACAGCCACAGATTGCTGCGCACGTTGGAATTCATGGTCTTGTCGTAGGCCTCGACGGATATCCCGGACATGGGCCCGTAGTAGGGGTTGACCGCGGCGTTGCACACCAGGGTGTCGATGCGGCCGTAGGTTTCCATGGCGTGATCGACCAGGGCCTGGAGCTGGTCGTGGTGGGAAATGTTGCAGGGGAAGTTCGTCGCCTCACCGCCGGCGTCCTTAATGGCTTGCTCGGTCTCGGCGCAGCGCTCGGCATCGCGGCTGGAGACCACGATCTTGGCGCCGGCGTCGGCCATGGCGAACGCGATGGCCCGCCCAATCCCCTTGGTCGCGCCGGTAATCAGCGCCACCTTGCCCGTCATATCAAACATCAATTATTCCCCTCGATTTATGGACTGCATGGCATTGTGTATGAACCCTCGGGTGTATAGCATCCCGAAGCTCGACGCGACCGCCATATCTGGCGCCCTATCTTTCGGAATTTATCCATGGATCTCAACCTAAGCCCCGAGAACGAAGCCTTCCGTCAGGAGGTCGGTGATTTCGTTCGCGCCAATTTGGCGGGCGACATTCGCGACAAGATGAAGCAGGGGCTGCTGCCCAGCAAACAGGACTTCGAGCGCTGGAATGCGGAACTCCATGCCAAGGGCTGGGCGGCGCCGGCATGGCCTGTCGAGCACGGCGGCACCGGCTGGGACACGGTGAAAATCTATATCTTCGAGGAAGAGCTGACGGCCAACCACGCGCCGCCCAACAGCGGCTTCGGCACCGGGTTGGTGACGCCGGTGCTCATCGCCTTCGGCTCGGACGAACAAAAGGCGCGCTACCTGCCG
>JAYGEF010000343.1:0-2656 GCA_046582535.1 Alphaproteobacteria bacterium | reverse complement strand
TCTGGGCCATGATGCGGCGCGAGGTCTACGCGGCCATGGGCATCGACCACCTGCCTAAGAACCGGACCATTGAGGCCGACGGCTCTCCGGGTCTGGCGCTGATGGCGTTCGGCTTGTTCCTGACCCTTGAAGACTGCACCAGAATAGCGCGCCTGCCCCATGACGGCGGCACGGCCGGAGGCGAACAACTGTTGAGCCCAACGCTGCTAGCCCGCGGCACCGACCCGACGTTGGAAAAGGGACTGCCCACCGGCGACAGCACCGTTGACGGCCCGATTACCTATCACATGGCGTTCTGGCACTATCCCTACCGGGATAATAACGGCCGTCTGTGGGTGTTGCCCAAGATGAGCGGCTACGGCGGTAACATGGTGTTGCTGCTGCCAAACCGCATGACCGCCCTGCGCTTCGCCCACGACAAGGGCGACAACGAGAAATACGATGTGCTGGCCTACGCCCGCATCGCCGACGCCATCAAGCCCTTCTAGGAGAAGCCGCTCATGAGTGCAGACAACAAAGTCGCCATCGTCACCGGCGCTGGCAGCGGCATCGGCCGCGAGGCCGCGGTGGCCCTGATGAACGAGGGCTATTGCGTCGGCCTTGCCGGGCGGCGTCTGGCTGCCCTCGAGGAAACCGCCGCCATGGTCCCTGGCGCCAAATCCCTGGCGGTGGCCACCGATGTGGGTGACCCGGCGTCGGTGGCGGCTCTGTTCGCTGCTGTCCACAGTGCCTTCGGCCGGCTCGACCTGTTGTTCAACAACGCCGGCATCAGCGGGATCGGCGCCAATCTGGAAGACCTGCCCGTTGAGGTCTGGAAAGAAGTCGTCGACACCAACCTGACCGGCTCCTTCCTGTGCACCCAGGAGGCGTTTCGCATTATGAAAGCCCAGACTCCCCGGGGCGGCCGCATCATCAACAACGGCTCGATCTCCGCCGACCGGCCACGGCCCAACTCGGCGCCCTACACGGCGACCAAGCACGCCATCACCGGGCTGACCAAATCGACGTCGCTCGACGGCCGCAAATACGACATCGCCTGCGGCCAGATCGACATCGGCAACGTCGCCACCGAAATGACTGCTCAGATGACGGGCGGGGTGCCCCAGGCCGACGGTTCCATGGCGGCGGAGCCGACCTTCGACCTGGGCGACCTGGGCCGCGCCGTTATCTTCATGGCCGGCCTGCCGCTCGATGCCAACGTTCAGTTCATGACCATCATGGCAACCAAAATGCCCTACATCGGGCGCGGATGAGGACCATCACATGACCAGCAACTGGCAACTTCCCATCGCCCACTCCCACCACCGGGCAGCCAGCGCCGGCGGCCTGACTTTCGTTGGCGGCGCTGGTGACCTGGACGCCGCCGGCGCGATCCGCAATCCGGGCGACCTCGATGCCCAGATCGTTGGCGCCATGGACAATCTGGCCGAGGCTCTGGCCGCCGAGAATTGCGTCCTGGGCGATGTGGTGCGGCTCAAGGCCTACTACACCGCACCCGATCTCGACGACTGGCACATCATCGCCGCCCTGGCCTGGCTGCTGCCCGACGAGCCCCTGCCGGCGATCAGCACCCTGCCCGAGCCGCAGCAGCCGTTCACCGGCCAGCTCATCCAGCTTCAGGCCATCGCTCAGCGTGGCTGGCGCGACTTCGATGATATTCGCGTGGCCACCCGACCGGTGCCGGCGGCGGCCCGTGAATTGCTCGGCGACCGGCCGGTGACCGGCGGCATTCGCGCCGGTGAGTTCATCGCCGTATCCAACCGCACGGCGGCCGACGGCGATGACAACATTGCCGATCCCGGCGACGGCGTCGCTCAAAGCCATGCCATCATGGGTATTTATGAGGACACCCTGGCCGCGCTCGGCGCCTCGCTTCAGGACGCGGTCAAGATGGAGGGCTATTATTTCGGAACCACCCGTGAGCAGTGGGCCGGCATGGCCAAGGCCCGGGCCAGTCATTTCCGCGAGCCGGGGCCAGTGGCGACCGTAGTGCCGGGCCATAACCTGTGGCCTGCGGACGCGGTGACCAAGATCGAGGTCCTCGCCATACGGGAAAGCCGAAATGGCTTCGACAAGTACATTCCCCGCGAAGACCATTGGCCCAAACGGGTGTGGGACTGGCCGATCCCCCTGCCCTACCGCCAGGGCATCAGTGCCCGCGACGTCATCTGGCTCGGCGGCCAGGTGCCGTCGGAGCCCTACAGTAATTCTGGCAAGCGCATGCTCGAAGGCCAGCTCATGCCGCAGACCCGCGTGGCCTTGAGCTATATCGAAGTCCTGCTGCGTCCCTTTGGCCGGCGCCCCGGCGACCTCAAGTTCCTGGTCTGCTATTTCGCCTCGGAAGGCACCCAGGCCGAGACCGAGGCCTTTGTCGCCACCCTGGCCGATTGCATGGGTGGCGCCCTGCCGCCCCTGACCCTGGTGCCCCAGCCCCACATGCACTCGCCGGAAATCAAAGTCGAGATCTGGGGCGCCGCCCAGGGGTAGACCCATGCATAGGCTAGTCGCACTGTTGTTGACCCTGTGCGCGGTGACATTGCCGGCGACGGCCCAGGACATCATCGTCGGCCCGCGGCCCCAGGTCATGGACGACCGCTACGTCATGCACCTGCCGGGCATCAGGGTGGAGACCTGGGCGTCGGGACTGGTGGCTCCG
>JAYGEF010000449.1:0-2804 GCA_046582535.1 Alphaproteobacteria bacterium | reverse complement strand
TGACTATGACGGCCTTGATTCACGGTCTTATCACCCTCTCGTATCTGGGATTGGCGGGGCGGTGTCGTTCGGGCTTCACCGGACCAGCGCGGTCGCCGAACCTATGACGGCGGCGGCGATCGGCTGCGCCGTGGTGCTGGCCGGCGCCATGGCTCATCAGTCGCTGGCGCGGGCGCGCCGCGATCATGCCCTGATCGAGGCCATCGCCGGCGTGCGCCGCGCCCAGGATCAGATTGAGAAGGCGTTCGCCGCGTCGCGCAAGGATATCCACGAGCTCGCTCTGGCCACCGAACAGACCGTGCAGAACGTGGTGCCCCAGGCTTGCGGCGACGTGGTCGCCGAGATGCGCGTGCTGGAAACCCTGGTGCGTCAGCTTTCGGCGCCCATGGAAGATCTCGCCGTGGCGCCGGACGAGATGTTGTTCGACGCCGCCTCGGCGCCCACGGTCGAAGATGATGTGGAGGGTGAGCAATTGCTCACCATGATCCGCGATGCCCTCGCGGACAATCGCGTCGATGTCTACCTTCAGCCGGTGGTCAGTCTGCCGCAACGCAAATCGAGCTATTACGAGACCTTTACCCGGCTCCGCGACAAGGACGGCAACCTGCTCGAGCCGGGAAAATACATCGCCGCCGCTGAAGGTAGCGGGCTGATCGCCGCCATCGACAACAATCTGTTGTTCCGCTGCGTTCAACTGGTGCGCAAGAGCTAGCGCCGCGAGCTCAACTTCGGCTTCTTCTGCAATATCTCGCTCTACACCCTGATGGACACCTCGTTCTTTCCCGAGTTCATCGACTTCATGGAGCGCAACGCCGGTCTTGCCGCCAACCTGATCTTCGAGTTCACCCAGGCCGATCTGGCGATCCATGACCGCGGCACCGAACGCAATCTGGCCCAGCTCAACGATCTCGGTTTCCGCTTCTCGGTGGATGGCGTCACCAGCCTCGACATTGACGTGGAGTCCCTGATCGAGCGGCGCATCTCGTTCATCAAGATCGATGCCAACACGGCGCTCGAGACCCTCCAGGACGCCGATGCCTCGCTCCAGCTCCACCGTATGAAGCGAGCGCTCGACCGTGCCGGCATCCACCTCATCGTCGAGAAGATCGAGGAGGAGGAGCAACTCATCGAGTTGCTCGATTACGGCATCGACTTCGGTCAGGGCTACCTGTTCGGCACCCCGCGCCTCAGCCGCGAGGATTGATTACCATCGGTCTTTGACCGATGGGCGTTCAAGCGCCACGCAGGCTCCCGCCAAACGGTTGGCGACCCGCAGTCGCGGGCTGAAAGCAGGGGAGCGCGGATTCCAGCGGTCATTTTGTGACCGCTGGCAAGCGCGACCGCGCGTCGCCGCTTATGCGGCGGGAGCCCCAGACTGTGTAAATACAAGATTGGGCGCTTGAACGCGCTTTCAAAAACTACTCTTTCCCTCCAGCGCCGGCCATGCCACAAGAGCGGCCATGGAAATTCCGATTCACAGCAGCCTGCGGGCGCTTGCCGACGACTATGATGCGTTCATCCTTGATCTCTGGGGGGTGATCTACGACGGCATCGCGCCGTACCCCGGTGTGCTCGACTGTCTGGCCGAACTGGGCCGGCGGGACAAGCGGGTGATGCTGCTGTCCAACGCGCCGCGCCTGGCCGCCAACGCCGCCGGGCGGCTGCGTAAGGTCGGCGTCGGCGACGACCTTTATGAGTGCATGGTCACATCCGGCGACGCCACCCGCCTAGCCCTTGAGGCGCGCACTGAGCCGTTCTACGCGGCCCTCGGCCGGGCCTATTATTTCCTCGGCAAGGCGCCCGATGCCGATCTGCTGGATGGTCTTGATTACCGGCGGGTCGATGCCCTGGAGGCCGCCGACTTCCTGCTGGTCATCGGGCCGGCGGCGGAGTCCAGGGATGTGGCCGATTATGAGACGCTGCTTGGCCGCGCCGCCAAACGCGGGCTGCCCCTGGTTTGCGCCAACCCGGATCTGGCGGTGATCCGGGGCGGTAAGCGCGAAGCCTGCGCCGGCGCTTTTGCCGTCCGCTACGCCGAACTCGGCGGCGCTGTGGCCTATAAGGGCAAGCCCTATGGTGGGGTCTATGACATGTGCCTGGACAGCCTCGAAGGCATCGATCGCCGCCGTATCCTCTGCGTCGGCGACAGTCTCGCCACCGATATCAAGGGTGCCCATGGCGCCGGCCTCGACAATCTGCTGGTCACCGGCGGCCTGCTGGCCAACACCTGGGGCACCGACTCCGCCACGCCCCCCGACCCGCAACGCCTCGCGGCCGCCTGCCAAGACGCCGGCGTCACCCCCACGGCCGCCATCCCGACGTTTGTCTGGTAGGGCGCGCAGACCGCGCCAGTAATTAAGTAAAGCGTCCCTTTGTTTAATTAAGGGGACGCCTTACTTAATTATTCAATTTCCATAACGCTTCTTCATCTCGGCCTTGATCCGGCTTTCGGAAACCAGGCGGGTGCCGCCGAGCCAGACTTCGCGGACCTTGCCGTCGCGGCCGCGCACCAGGCGGGCGGCTTCGCCGTGGCTACCGTAGCCGCCGGCCAGGCTGATGACGCCCTGGTCCCTGGCGCTGACGGTGATTTCCTCGGCCTCGGCGAACGGGTCGAGCCGGCCCGGCGCGGCGAGCATCACCTTATGGCCGAAGGGCACCAGGTCTTCGGTGCCCCGCAGGCTCCACCAGCGCCCGGTCCACGGCCGGGTGCGGGCGCTCGGCAGCGGGTTGTCGGCGAAGGTTTTGAGGATTTTGATGACCCCGTCGGACCAGACATTGGCCATGCCGTCGGTGGCGTTGGTCAG
>JAYGEF010000271.1:0-3886 GCA_046582535.1 Alphaproteobacteria bacterium | reverse complement strand
GACCTTCTCGGCATGGAACTGGTCGCCGGCATCGGACATCACAACTATCGCCATTACTTCTTCCGTTGCGGCAACACCCAGGTCGCCTTCTTCGAATATCCCGGCGCCAGCGACATGGAGCGCAAGCCCCACGGCGCCCCGACCCAGGCACCATTGGGCTTCGACCATGTGTCGTTCACGGTGGACAGCCGAGCCGGGCTGTTCGGCGTCAAGGACCAGCTCGAGGCCGCCGGATTCGAAGTCTCCGACGCGATCGATCACGGCACCATTTGGTCAATCTACTTCTATGACCCCAACCAGATCCCCTTGGAGGTCAGTTGGGATTGCCTCGAACTGGTCAAGGTTCCGGCCATGGACGAAGTCTCGCCCATGGACATTGTCGCCGAGGGCGCCGGTCCCCAGCCGGGCATCTGGCCCGAGGTCGCCAACCCGACCCCACCGGAACACATGACCGCCCACGACGGCAACGGCCGCACCATGCGCGACACCTTCCTGCGGGAGGGCACGGCCGTCGAGACCGAGGAATGGAAGGCACTGAACCGGGGCGAAGCGGCTGAGTAAGTCATGCGGGCAATACGGCGACGTGGCCGTGGGCGCCGTAATCGAGAATTTGGCGGTCTCTAGTCACCAATGTCGCGCCGGCGATACGAGCCGTGGCGACAATCATCCGGTCGGCCGAATCAGCGTGAAACGGCGACGGTAGCCGGACGCTCTCCACGGCGACATCGGGCGAGAATGGCGCCAGGTCGAGGCCGGGCGCCAACAATGCGTCCTCGACCCATTGCAACACCGGCTTGCCCAGGACCAGACAGCCGCGGGATTCGAGCATGGCGACCTCCCATACGGCGATGGCGGGCACCAGAACAGCCCCGTCAGCAGCCGCCTGTTCGATAGCGTCCCTCGCCTCGGGCGCCAGCGTGACGTCACCAGCGACCAGCCAGACCCAGACGTGGGTATCAAGAATCAGCAATGGACCCGTCGTCCTCCGCCGTGTCCGCCATGGCATTCCAGGCGACGTCAATGGGACCGACGATATCGCCAAGAATTGTCACCGTGCCAGCGAGACAGCCGAACAACGACGGCGGCCGATCATCCACCGGCGTCAGCTTGGCCACCGGCGAGCCGTGTTTTGTAATGACAATGGGTACCCGGTCGCGCCCAACCTGATCCATCAGCCGAAGACAACGCGCCTTGAACGCCCCCGCCGGCATCACCCGGATCCGTTCTTTTTCATTGTTCATATTTTCTGTCCATGGTCATATATCTATGGTTATTAATATACAATTTTGAACAGCTGATCAAGCCCAATACCCCTGAGAGCGTTTCATTTATGGACTAAGCTTATAGTCTAGTCTATAACGCAACGTCATATATCACTGAGATTGAGAACCATGACCACCACCGTGAACATGCATGAGGCCAAGACACATTTCTCGAAGCTGATTGAACGGGTGCGCCAGGGCGAAGAGATCATCGTCGCCAAGGCCGGCAAGCCTGTAGCCAAACTGCTGCCGATCGCGCAAGGCGCGGCCAAACGCGTGCCGGGGAGCGCCCGCGGCAAGATTGTCATCAAGGATAATTTTGACGCCGCTCTACCGGATGCCATACTCGACGACTTCGAGGGATGAGAGCCCTACTCGACACTCACGCGTTCCTGTGGTGGGTGACCGACGATTATCGTCTGTCGCCCCAAGCCCGCAACATTATCGATGACGGACGCAATGAAATCTATTTCAGTGCCGCCAGTGGTTGGGAAATCGCCATCAAAGCACGTCTGGGGCGTCTCGACGTTCCGGCTGACCTTGAGCGATTCATGGCTGATCAGATTTTCGAGAACGGCTTCCGAACGCTCGCAATTGAACTCAGCCACGCACTAAGCGTCTACGGTCTCGAAGACATTCACCGCGACCCTTTCGACCGCATGCTGGTGGCCCAGGGTCAGATCGAAAACCTGCCAATAATCAGCTGCGACAGCGTGCTCGCCGGCTATGGCGCCGAACTGATCTGGTAGCTCCCTACCCCGGCAACGGCACCCCAGCCTTCTTGAGCATAGCGCTCTGGCGGCGCTGGAATTTGGCGGCGTCGAAGCCCTCGATCAAGCTCTCGAAAAGCTGGTGCCAGTTGACCTCGGCCTTGAGGTGGAGGAACACCGAGCCCAGGCCGATGGCGGCGCGATCCATGTAGACGAACTCGCGCGGCGGGCTGACGCCGCCCAGGCGGTGCAGTTCGCGGTGGACCTTGGCCGCCACCCGGGCGCCGTACATGGTGCCTTGGTCCTCGGCCTGGATGCGCCGGGCGCGATCTTCGAGCAGCGGGTCGTAGACGAAATAGGCCCACATGTTGAGCACGTCGATAATCTCGCGAGTCAGGCCGCTGAAGCCCCAGGTCTCGTAGGCGTGGACGGCCAGGTCCCGGTCGTCGTTCTGCAGCGCGTGATAGAGATCGATAACGCCGCCGATGAACTTGGCCTCGAACACTCGGATGCAACCGTAGTCGAGCAAATTGACCGCGCCGTCCGGGCGGATCGAATAATTGCCCAGGTGCGGGTCGCCGTGGATCACGCCGTAATTGTAGAACGGCACATACCAGGCCCTGAACATGTTGAGAGCGAGATTGTTGCGCGCCTCGGCGCCGCGCTCGGTCCATTTCATGAGCGGCTCGCCTTCGAGCCACGACATAGTGAGAAGTCGTCGGGTCGATAGCGCCGGCACGCCCACCGGCACATGGACCTGGGCTTCGCCCTTGAGCATGCGGGCATAGAGATCCATGTGGCGGCCCTCGAGGTCGTAGTCGAGCTCCTCGCGCAGGCGGGCGGCGATTTCAGCATGGATTTGACTGGTGTCGATGGCCTTGTCCTGACCCCGGTAGATGGCGAAGATCAGCTTGAGCTGCTGCAGGTCGGCCTCCACCGCCGAACCCATGTCGGGATACTGCAGCTTGCAGGCCAGTTCTTGTCCGTCGAAGTCGGTCGCCCGGTGGACCTGGCCGAGCGATGCGGCCGCCGCCGCCTCGGTCTCGAAACTGGCGAATTTCTGGCGCCAGTCGCGGCCCAATTCACTGGCCATGCGGCGCTTGACGAAGGGCCAGCCCATGGCCGGGGCGTCAGCCTGAAGCTGGGCCAGTTCGGCGGCGTATTCACGGGGCAGGGCGTCGGGAATGGTGGCCAGCAGTTGCGCCACCTTCATGAGCGGCCCCTTGACCCCGCCCAAGGCTCTGGTCAGGTCGGCGGCGTGGCGGCTCCGGTCGAGCGGCACCCCGAACACCCGCTTGGCGCCGAGCCGGGCAGCGACTCCGGCCATGGAAGTCGAGACCTTGGCATAGCGCCGAACCCGTCCGGTCAGGCTGTCATCATCGGATGAGCGCCGGCTCATGCCACCGCTTCGAGTTCGTCGATCAGAGCGCTGATGACATCGAGGCCCCGGCTCCAGAAGTCCGGATCCGTGGCGTCGAGGCCGAAGGGCGCCAGCAATTCCTTGTGACGCAGGGTGCCGCCGGCCCGCAGCATGGCGAAATACTTGTCCTGAAAACCGTCGGGCTGGTCCTGGTAGACCGCGTAGAGCGAGTTCACCAGGCAATCGCGGAAGGGGTAGGCGTAGACGTAAAACGGCGTGTGGATAAAGTGCGGAATATAGGTCCAATAGGCCTCATAGCCGTCATTGAGGCGGATTGCCGGCCCCAGGCTTTCACTCTGAATCTCCATCCAGATTTCGCCGATACGCTCGGGCGTCAACTCGCCCTCGCGGCGCTCGTCGTGGAACCGGCGCTCGAACTCGCAGAAGGCAATCTGGCGCACCACCGTATTGAGCATGTCCTCGACCTTGCCGGCCAGCATGACCCGCCGCCGGCGTGGGTCATCCTCGGCGTCGAGCATGGCGCGGAAGGTAAG
>JAYGEF010000186.1:0-3092 GCA_046582535.1 Alphaproteobacteria bacterium | reverse complement strand
CCCCTGCCCCGGCAAAGGCAAAGCCGGCTGGGGATAGCGAATGTGCGGGTCTGAATTCGACGTTGAGCCCCTTGAGCGCCGGCTCACCCCCATTTCTCCGCACAAAGTTTAAGTGGGGAACCGCAACCACCCCGTCAAGGTCAAAAATGGCTGGTAGGCTGGGTAATACGGCGGCCGGCACCGGGTGACCGCCATGACGTCGATGGGCCTTGGTAACGGCGGAACGGCCCTCCCGGCCAAGACGACGGACTGTATGGTGGCCGGCGCCGATGGCCGCGCGGATACGGAAACGCCGATCCCAGACCATCGACTCGCCGGCTTGTAGGGCTGTTTCGTCGGATACGGCGCCCGGCTCGCGGCATACCAGCACGCCACGGCGCCCGGGAATCAGACGGCAACCGGCCAAGGTGCGCCCCCGGCCCAAGCCGCCGTCCCTAAGCGCCCGGTGCAGCCGTTCGAGACGCTCGGACCGGGGCGGATAGGTCCCGCCGCCGACATGGAGCAGCATTCGGGTCAGCGCCCGGCGCGACACCTCGTCGGACGCGGTGCCGTATGCGGCGGCGTCAAGCCAGCAGAACCCGGCAGGGTGGGACGTCACCGCGCCAGCCAGAAAGCGCGCGACCGCATCATCCATGAACCGCCGGGCCCGGCCCAAGGCCAAAGCCGTACCGGCGAGACGGGCGGCTGTGACGCCCTGATTGGCAAGCTCCGGCATCATCTGGCGAATACGGATGCGGCCATAACGCCGGTCGTGATTGCTCGGGTCATCGACCGACGACAGCCGGCGCGCCGCCACCGTGGCATGGAGCCGCGCCCGGGGCATGGTGAGAAGCGGCCGCAGCAGGCGTACATCAGGCGTCTCAACGATAGCCGCCATGGCCGCCAGACCGTCAAGGCCGCTGTGGCGCTCAAGACGAATTAAGAAGGTTTCGGCGAGGTCATCCTGATGGTGACCGAGCAGCAAATGGGCAATGCCCGCGCCACGGCAGCAATCAAGCAGCAGGCCATAGCGTGCTGCCCGCGCGGTCGCATGGATATGGCTTTGTGGTTTGGCGCCGTCCCAGGTCAGGATCCGGCAGCTCATATCCGGACTGGCGAGCCAGCCGGCGACCCGGCGGGCCTCTTCGCTGGAGTCCGGCCGCAGGCCATGATCGACAATTAGCGCTTCGACACGGCCGCCGCGCGCGCGCGCCCAGTTATGGGCTAGGGCGCAGAGCGCCATGCTGTCGGGGCCGCCGGACACCGCGACGGCGATCACTGGCGCCGCCTCGAACGGGCCGAGCCCGGCCATCAATTGGGAAAATTCGTCGGCGCCGAGCGGCGCTGCCACTTTAGTTACAGCCGGCGCGCTGACTCTCCGTCGCCGCCCGCTGCTTGATCGACGTCGAGGCGTCAGGGAAGCGCTCAGCCAGTTCCTTGAAGGTGAAACAGGCATTGTCGACGTTATCAAGATTGACCAAGGTCATGCCCAGCTTGAGAAGGCTGTCGGGTGCCTTGTTGCCCTCGGGGAAGTTCTTGTATCCCTTGGCAAAAAACCCGGACGCTTGGCGAAAATTCTTGCGAACGTAATGGGTCTCGGCAAGCCAGTAATAGGCGTTGCCGGTGAGCTTGTCATTGGGGTGAATCTCAATAAATGCGGTGAGCGCCCTCTCGGCCTCGGCGAATTCGCGCTGGCGCAACAGGCTGAAGGCGTATTCGTACTGCTGCTTGGTGGTGCCCGGCGGTAGGGCCGGCGTGGTCGGCACGGCCGGCGCGGGTTCCACGGCGGCTGTATCCTGGTCTTCGAGAGCGGTCACCGGAATTGTGCCCAGGGTGCCCGCCTCGCTGGGCGCCGGCGGGGCACCGAGGGCTTCCTGGGTGGGCGACGGTTGGGTCGGAGCCGGGATCGCCGAGCCGATCTCGCTGCTTTGGCCCTTCCAGCCGTCCGCCTCGGCCTGGGCCTTTTCGATGGCCGAGAGTCGAAAATCCACATCGCCGATCAGCTTGTCAAGGCGCAGCGATACCTGATCGATGCCGTGAGACATTTCCTCGATCTGGCCGGTCAACGTCCGCATCTGGTCTTCAAGCTCGGAGAACCGCACCTGGGTGCGCGCCGCCCGGGCCTCGGCCTCGGGATCGGCGTCCAGGGACGACACCGCGCTATCGGACGAAAGCGCCGGCATATTGCCGCCCCGATACACGTACTTCTGGATATCGGCGAGATCCTTGCGCAAGCGCTCCAACTGGTCGGTCAGGGCCCGCAGGTCGGCATCCTGGGCCCACGCGTTAGTGGCAATGCCGATGCCCCCGGAATGGGCAAACGTCATCAGGATCACCGCGAAAACAGCCATACCAATGCGAATCTTCATCGCCTTGTGGACCTCCGCATGAGCTCCGCCCCTGGGGGTTAGAGCCATTATTCTGCCGGAACGAAAGAACCCGCCCGGCCGCTAGAACAATAGCGACGCCGGCGCGGGTTCAATCAATCGTGGGCCGGGCGAGGACGTGCCGCACCCGGCAGCCAGCTAGTTAACCGTGGTTACGCCGCGCCGGTTCTGGGCCCAGGCCGCCTTGTTGTGGCCAAGCGCGTCGGGACGCTCCTTGCCGTAGCTGATGGTGGCGATCCGGTTGGAACTGACACCAAGGGCAACAAGGAAGTTCTTGACCGCCGTCGCCCGGCGTTCACCCAGGGCCAAGTTGTACTCGCGGGTACCGCGCTCGTCGCAATGACCTTCGACGGTAATCGATACGGACGGATATTGCTTCATCCAGGCCGCCTGCCGCTTCAGGGTTTTCTCGGCTGCTGCCGCGACGACGGACTTGTCATACTCAAAGAACACACGATCGCCGACCTCAAGCTGGAGTTGCTCCTGACTACCAGGCTCCGGCGCCATTTCCATGGTGGAATCCACGGCCGTGGTGTCCACGGTCTCGGTGTCCACGGTCTCGGTGGTCACCGAGCTGCTGCTCGAACTCGAGCTACTGTCGGTGGAACCTGAACTATCGGTAGCCCCGGAATCCTCGGGCGTCGTCTCGCACGCTGTGATCAAGAACAGCATCGCGAACAGGCTAACTAATTTCGTCCGCATCTTGTCGCTCCCTTCTGTCGGGAA
>JAYGEF010000512.1:0-2163 GCA_046582535.1 Alphaproteobacteria bacterium | reverse complement strand
GGCCCGCCCTCGTCGTCGCCGCGAAACTCACGGTTCTCGTCGTCCTCGTTGACTTCCAGATCGGCTATGTCCAGGCGCCGGGGGTGCATGCCGTCGAAGACGATATAACGGCCGCCGTCGCGCTCTTCCACTCGGGGAACTTTGTCGCGGTACTTGGACGGAATCCACTTGTCGTAAAGCTCCGGCGGTTCCTGGACGTGAGAGTCGGCGGATATAATCTGTGGTGCGGTCATCGGTTTCATTCCCTTAAGCGGTAACGTGGTTTTGCCCGTGTCGGCTCTCGTCCCTGTTTAATGGCCTGTCGCTATTTCGCCGCCTCGTCGCGCAGACGCTCCACCACCATTTGCTGGAAGCGGTGAACGCCGGTCTCCCAATAGGGCGAGAAGCGCGTATCCATGCCAATTTCGGCGCGCAAGGCATGCTGTTTGTGGACCCGGGCGACCAACGGTTTGTCCTCGTCGCCGACGGAAATCCAGCCGTCCCGGACCGCTTCGCGCGCGGCGTTAAGCTCGTCGTCGAGCGCAGCGTCGCCGATGAAATAAAACTCCCGGCGTTGCTGGGTGCGGTTGACGGCCAGAGGCACGAGCATGGTGGTGACCACATGGTTCGGCATCACCGCGATCACCGCCGACGGCAGGATGAACAGCAGCAGGGTCCCGTCGTCGAGGCCGTCGTCGGGCGCGCCACCATTCTCCAGATGGGCGAACAGCGGCAGGCCGCCGGCCCGTCGCGGGCCGCCATAACTGATACCGCCGCCATTGCCTGAATTTCGATCGGCCGGCCGTCGCGCCGCCATCCCGATGTAGGCGTTGCTATCGTCGAAATCAATCTCGAACGTGCCGCCGTGAGGCCCGATCGCGGGATGAATCCACGGCACATGATAATCCTCGATACCGCCTTCGACGGCGAGCTTCCAGTTGCCGTCGAATTCCGACGTTGTGGTAATTCCTGAATTGCGCAATTGGCCGAGGTCGAAAGCCTCCAGCCGGGCCTCGAGCGGCACCACGAATTCGGCCAGGGGCGGCGCCTTGCCGTCGAGGTTGATGAAGACATAGCCGAGCCAGGTTCCGGCGCGCACCCGCTTGAGGCCCAGCTCATCCGCCTTGAACCCGTCGGCCTCGTGCTTGTTGACGCCGCCGAGGCCGGGCGTGCGCACCAGCCGTCCCTCGAGATCGTAAATCCAGCTATGCCACGGGCAGCGCATGCTGGTAGCGCCCTTGCACGGCTCGTCGACCACCTGCATGGCGCGGTGGGCACAGACATTGTGGAAAACATTGATCGCGCCGTCCTGGCCGCGGGTAACAATCAACGCCCAGCCGGCGACGGTGATCGGGCAGATATCGCCGGGCTCGGGGACATCACTCTCGAAGGCGCAGGTAATCCAGGTGCGGGGAAACAACTTCTCGCGCTCAAGGTTCCAGAATTCCTCGTCCACATAGGCCCGCGCCGGCAGACCCAGGGCTTCCCCAGTCGGGCGATATAGCGCCTTCATCTCAGCGTCCGATACAAAATTTTCTAGTACCGCCATAGCTCATACCTCGCCTTATTTATCGGTTTATTCTACGCCAATGCAGCTTCTTTTTCAGGGTGGCATTCGGAATTTGTAACACTCTTCCAATTGCGCGGCATGTGACGATTGTACTTGGTGTACAAATTATGCTTACATAACTTCGAAATTTGGAAACACCGCGCCCATGCGCCAGCATATCCCGCCGTTTGCCGCATTGCGCGCCCTCGAGGCCACCGCGCGAACCGGCCGCGTTATTGACGCCGCCGCGGAACTGTCCGTGACCCACGCCGCCGTCAGCCACCAGATCCGCAAGCTTGAGGAGCGGTTCGAGATCAAGCTGTTCACCCGCCACGGTGACGGCATGCGGCCGACCGCCGCCGCCATGGCGTATGCGCGCAGCGTGTTTCATGCTTTCAGCCAATTATCCGACGCCACCGCGCGGTTACGGTCGCTCACCGACGACCGCCCGGTGCGCATCAGCTCGCCGCCATTCTTCTTCGAAACATGGTTGCTGCCCAACATCCGGGCGTTCTGGCGCGATCATCCCAAGATCGACGTCTACGCCATCTGCACCGCCTCGTTCGATAGCATTGACCCCTGGGATCCGGAGACCGATCTTGCCATCCGGATCGCTCAAGACGCGTCGGCTGATC
>JAYGEF010000464.1:0-2734 GCA_046582535.1 Alphaproteobacteria bacterium | reverse complement strand
TTCCGACTTCTCGGGCCAGTACTGCAGGCCGCAGCGAATCCCCCAAAGCTGACCCGCATGGGTCAGCACCACCCCCTTGGGTCGTCCCGTGGAGCCCGAGGTATAGGGCTGGAACGACGGGTGGTGTTCGTCCAGTTCCGGCGGCTCGAATTCGCCGGGCGCGGCCTGGAGCAGGGTCTCGTAATCCTGCCAGCCCTCGGGCGCCGGACCGAAAGCGATACGCGGCGCCAGGCCGGCGGCCTCGATGATATCGACGATGAACTTGTTGCAGCCGGGCTCGACGATGGCGGCGACGGCGTCGGAGTTCTCGACGATATAAGCCAACACGTCGGCGCCCTGTTTGGTGTTGAGCGGCACCGGCACGATGCCGGCGCGGATGGCGCCGTACATAATCTCGATAAACTCGAAGCGGTTGCCCACGGCCATGACGAGGCGGTCGTCGGGCTTGAGGCCGAGCCCGGTAATCATGGCGGCGAAGCGGTCGAGGCGCTCTTCAAGCTCGGCGTACAGGACCTCGCGCGGTTCATCACCGCAAAGGTCGATCATCGCTACGCGATCAGGGAACCGCCGTGCCGCGTCGTGGGTGAAATAGCCGAGGTTGCCGGCCCGCCGATCGCTCATCGGTCCCTCCTCCGAGGTCTGTGAAAAATCTACAGTGACGTTCGCATCAACTGCCCGAAACCAGGCACCGGCTCATCATAGCCGGCGAGGCGTAGACAGTGCCAGGCCAGGGCGTGATTGCTCGAGGTCACCGGCTTGCCCAGTTCGGCCTCCAGTTCCTCGACACCCTCGGCCAGTCGGATGCTGGTGCAGGCCACGAACACCGCGTCCACGGTGGGCTCGCGGCCGAGCTCCAGAACCGCATCCTTGACCGAGCGGGCCGAGATACGGGCGACCTCCAGGTCGTTGCCGTGATTGTACGACCCCATCACCGGCACGGCGATATGGCGGGCCTCGATGAATTGCCGCATGGACTGATTGATTTCGTCCACATAAGGCGTCAGCAGGGCGATGCGCTGGGCCCCGAGAGCTTTGAGACCGGCCAGGGCGGCGGTTATCGGCGTGGTGCAGGCAATCCCCGGCCGGGCCTCGCGCAGGCGTTTGAACACGGTCTCCTCGCCGATAATCATGGCCCCCGAGGTACAGGCATAGGCCATGACGTCGAGGTGGGCGCCAGGCATGATAAGCCCCGCCGCATCAGTCATGCCGGCCTCCATCGCGGCCAGGGTTTCCGGGTTGATGTCGGGCGAATTGTAGATCCGGGTCTCGTAGTAGGCGACGCCGTCGATGCGCAGCATCTGGCGGAATTCATGCTCGATGGTGTTGTCGGTGGCCAGCACTACCAGGCCGATGGCGGCGCGGTGGGCCACACCGCCATCAATCTCGAACGCCATGTTCTGCTTGTTGACCATGTCGGGCTCGGAAACGGCGGCCTCGGCCATGACGAATTCCCCTGCTCCAGTTGCGCTCATGAGTATAGCGCGATCCATGCAAACAGCCAGACCGGCGCGGCTACGGCACAGACATCTTAAATAATAATGGGGACGCCTTACTTAATTATGGCGGCGAATTCAGAATAATTAAGTAAGGCGTCCCCATTATTATAGATCGACGCCGCGGCGGTCGAGGGCGCGCCGCCATTTGGTGTCGTGGTCGCCGCCGAATACCATATCCTCGTCGGCCGGCATCACCAGCCAGTCGTCGCGCTGCATTTCTTTCTCGAGCTGTCCCGGCCCCCAGGCGGCATAGCCGAACACCAACAGACGTCGCCGCGGTCCATGGCCGGCGACGATGGCCTGGATCACCGCCTCATCCTGGGACAAAACGAAGCCGCCGGCGATGCCAAGGGTTCGATCATCGGACAAATCCGCCCCCTCGCCGCTGTGCAGGACGAAGCCCAGGTCGTTCTCCACCGGCCCGCCGTAGTGGACGCCGATCCGACCCACGGCAGCCTCGGTCTCCAGGTCCAGAGTGTCGATCAGGTCCGCCAGGGAGACCTCGCCCATGGGGCGGTTGACCATGACGCCGACGGCGCCGGTCTCGTCGTGAACCACCATATAGATGACCGACTCGGCGAAGCGCACGTCGGGCATGGACGGCGCCGCCACCAGAAGCTGGCCGGCCAGGCTCTCGGGGATCGGCGGATCGGCGGCCAGGCCGATGCGGCCAAACATCATGACGATGGCCAGCGTCAGGCCAATCAGCAAACGTCGATCAAGGGGCTGCCCATCCATGGCCCCACAGTCTAATGGAAATTGCTATAAGGGTCGTCGGTTTCAAATTTCGGACAAGACAGGCTGGCATGGAAATGGACTATGAAATCTACCACCTCGGCGACGTTGCCCTGCAATCGGGCACAGTGCTGGCGGACGCCAAGCTGGCATACAAGACCCATTGCGTCCTCAATGCGGCGCGCGACAACGTCATCGTCATTCCGACCTATTACACGGGCACCCATGTCAGCAACGACGGCTATATCGAGGCCATGCCCGCACTCGATCCGGAACGCTATTTCATTATATCCATCAATATGTTCGGCTACGGCGTCTCGTCATCGCCGAGCAATACCCCGGCACCCCAGGAAGGCCCCCGCTTTCCCAGCACCACGCTCCATGACAACGTCGCCTGCCAGCATCGCCTGCTGACCGAGAAGTTCGGAGTGACGCACATCGCCCTGGTGGTTGGCTGGTCCATGGCGGCCTGTCAGTCCTACCAGTGGGGCGCCCAGTTCCCC
>JAYGEF010000456.1:0-5590 GCA_046582535.1 Alphaproteobacteria bacterium | reverse complement strand
GGCCGTGTCGAACGGTCATCTGGTTCTGTATCCTGTTAGAAGGGTGCCATCAGTAGAAGGTCCGGATATTTTCCCAACCGCGCCCAATTGTCCAGTCGTGGTTTTCATCGTCGGTGGACGCGGGCCGCGGAATCCCGTACTCCCCGTGGCAAGAATTGATGAGCGTAGGAACTAAGCCATGGAAGAGTTTGACTTCATCATCGTTGGCGCCGGCTCGGCGGGCTGTGTCCTGGCCGACCGCCTGAGCGCCGACGGCGAGAACACGGTACTGGTCATCGAGGCCGGCGGCAGCGACAGCAGCATCTTCATCCAGATGCCGACAGCGCTGTCGATCCCCATGAACAAGGAAGAGTATAACTGGTTCTTCTATTCGGAACCCGAACCTCACATGAACGGCCGCAGCCTGCATTGCCCGCGCGGCAAGGTGTTGGGCGGCTCATCGTCAATCAATGGCATGGCCTACGTGCGGGGCCACGCCCGCGACTACGACCAATGGGAAGAACACGGCGCCACCGGCTGGGGCTATCGCCATTGCCTGCCCTACTTCCAGCGCGCTGAAAGCTGGAAGGACGGCGCCGACGTCTATCGTGGCGGCGATGGGCCGCTGACCACAGGCGCCGGCAACGACATGGCCCTGAACCCGCTGTACCGGGCTTTCGTGGCGGCCGGCGAACAGGCCGGCTACGGCGTCACCGAGGATCCCAACGGCTTTCGTCAGGAAGGCTTCGGGGCCATGCACATGACGGTCAAGAACGGCGCCCGCGCCTCGGCCGCCGAGGCCTATCTCAAGCCCGCCATGGGACGCCCTAACCTGACCGTGGTGAGCCAGGCTCTGACCCGCCGGATCATTATGGAAGGGCGCCGGGCCGTCGGTATCGAATACGAACGCGGTGGCCAGACCATCGAAGCCCGGGCGCGGCGCGAGGTGGTGCTGTCGGCAGGCGTCATCGGCTCGCCCATGATCCTCCAATTGTCCGGCATCGGTCCGGCCCAGGTGCTCAAGGACGCCGGCGTCGAGGTGGTCCACGATCTGCCCGGTGTCGGCGAGAACCTGCAGGACCACCTGGAGGTCTATTTCCAGTTCCGCTGCACCCAGCCGATTACCCTCAACAGCAAGCTCGGACTGTTCAGCAAGGCGCTCATCGGGGCGCGCTGGATATTATTCAAGGATGGCCTCGGCGCCACCAATCACTTTGAGGCCGGCGCCTTCATCCGCTCCAGGGCCGGGCTCGAATGGCCCGATATCCAATACCACTTCCTGCCCGCCGCCATGAGCTACGACGGCAATTCGGCATTCGACGGCCATGGCTTCCAGGTTCATGTGGGACCCAACAAACCCAAGAGCCGGGGCCACCTGCGCATCCGCTCGAACGACGCCCGCCATAAGCCGAGCATCCTGTTCAACTACCTGGCCCACGAGGCCGACCGGGAATGCTGGCTCGCCTGCATCCGCCTGACCCGCGAGATCATCGGCCAAAAAGCCATGGACGACTTCCGCGGTCCGGAGATCGAGCCGGGCACGGCAGTCCAATCGGACAATGACATTCTCGACTGGGTGCGCGACACCGGCGAGAGCGCCTATCACCCGTCCTGCACCTGCAAAATGGGCAGCGACGGCGACCCCATGGCAGTGCTCGACCCCGAGTGCCGGGTGCGCGGGGTGGAGAATCTTCGGGTCATCGACTCGTCGATCTTCCCGACCATCACAAATGGCAATCTCAACGCCCCGACAATCATGGTTGGCGAAAAGGCCGCCGATATGCTATTGGGGCGCGACCCGTTGCCCGCTTCGAACGCGCCGGTGTGGATTCACCCGGATTGGCAGACCAAGCAGCGTTAATCGCGGCCCCGGAACTCCGGTCTGATTTTTTATTCGTGGCGCTCGGCATGGCCGGCGCCCAAGGGACTTACTCGTGAATATTCGCAACATCGCCATCATCGCCCATGTCGACCACGGCAAGACCACCCTAGTCGACGCCCTGCTGCGCCAGAGCGGCCTGTTCCGCGCCAATCAGGAAGTCGTTGAGCGGGTCATGGACAGCAACGAGTTGGAGCGCGAGCGCGGTATCACCATCCTGGCCAAATGCGCCTCGGTGGAATGGGGCGAGACCCGCATCAACATCGTCGACACCCCGGGCCACGCCGACTTCGGCGGCGAGGTCGAACGCATCCTCGGCATGGTCGACGGCGTGCTGCTGTTGGTCGACGCCTCGGAAGGCCCCATGCCGCAAACCAAGTTCGTCACCGCCAAGGCCCTGGCGCTGGGTCTCAAGCCGATCGTCGTGGTCAACAAGGTGGACAAGCCCGACGCCCGGCCCGACGAAGTTCACAGCGAAGTCTTCGACCTGTTCGCGGTGCTTGACGCCAGCGACGAGCAGCTCGATTTTCCGGTGCTCTTCGCCTCGGCCAAGCAAGGCTGGGCGAGCGAGGATTCGGCGGCCCGCGACGGCGACATGGGGATCCTGTTCGACACCGTGGTAGCCCGCGTTCCGGCGCCCGAGGTGGCCGACGGCGGACCCTTCCGCATGCTGGTCACCACCTTGGAGAACGATCCGTTCATCGGCCGGGTACTGACCGGACGCATCCTCTCCGGATCCGTCTCGCCGGGCATGACCATGAAGGCCCTCGACCGCCACGGCGAGCCCATCGAGCAGACCCGCATCACCAAGGTCCTGGCATTTCGCGGCCTCGGCCGTGAACCGCTGGAAAGCGCCTCGGCCGGCGACATTGTCGCCGTCGCCGGTTTCGGCGCCGCCACCGTATCGGACACCCTGTGCGACCTGGTGGTCGGCGACAGCCTGCCGGCCGAGCCGGTCGATCCGCCGACCCTGGCGATGATTTTCTCGATCAACGATTCTCCTCTGGTCGGCCAGGCCGGCAAGAAAGTGACCTCGCGCATGATCCGCGCCCGCCTCATGGCCGAGGCCGAGGGCAATGTTTCGATCCATGTGCGCGAGACCGGCGGCAGCGACGCCTTCGAGGTCGCCGGGCGCGGCGAGCTGCAGCTCGGCGTGCTTATCGAGACCATGCGCCGCGAGGGCTTCGAGCTGTCCATCGGCCGTCCTCGGGTGATCACCCGCGACGATCCCGAGACCGGCCAGACCCTGGAGCCTTATGAGGACGTACTGGTCGATGTCGACCAGCAGTACACCGGCACGGTGGTCGAGGCCCTGGCCAAGCGCAAGGGCCGGCTCGACGACATGCGGTCATCGGGCGGCGGCAAGCAGCGCCTCCACTTCGTGGCCCCGTCGCGCGGCCTGATCGGCTATCACGGCGACTTCCTTACCGAGACCCGGGGCACCGGCGTCATGAACCGGGTGTTCCGCGAATACGCGCCCTACGCCGGTCCGGTACCGGGACGGCGCAACGGCGTGCTGATCTCGGGCAACGCCGGCAAGAGCGTCGCCTACGCCCTGATGAACCTGGAGGACCGCGGCGCCATGTTCATTACCTCCGGCGTACCGGTCTATGCCGGCATGATCATCGGCGAGAACAGCCGCGGCCAGGACCTCGAGGTCAACCCGCTCAAGGCCAAGCAGCTGACCAACGTCCGGGCCTCGGGCACCGACGACGCGGTCCGCCTGGTGACGCCGCGCAAGATGTCGCTGGAACAGGCCATCGCCTATATTGAGGACGACGAACTGGTCGAGGTCACCCCCGACAGCATCCGCCTGCGTAAACGCTACCTCGACCCCCACGAACGCAAACGCGCCAGCCGCATGGCGGTGGGGGCGTAAATTCGGGGATGATCCATCTCGAGACCGAGCGTTTGTTGTTACGAGACTGGGTTGACGACGACTTCGAACCCTTCGCCGCCCTGAACGCCGACGCACGGGTCATGGAGCATTTTCCGGCGGTCTCCAGTCGCGACCGGTCAGATATGTTCGCCAAACGCATCCAGCTCGACCTGGATCGCAACGGCGTAGGCTTCTACGCGGTAGAGGTCAAGGCGACCAGCCGCTTCATCGGATTCGTCGGCCTTTCGAGCATTGGGTTCCAGGCGGCATTCAGCCCGGCCGTGCAAGTCGGATGGCGGCTGGCATTCGGTGCCTGGGGCCAGGGCTATGCCAGCGAGGCAGCGAAAGCCTGCTTTGCCCACGGCTTTGGCGAGCTCGGTTTGGACGAGATCGTCTCGTTCACCACCCGACGTAACGAACGCTCGATTGCGGTGATGGAGCGTATCGGCATGACGCGCGACCCCGAGGGCGATTTCGAATGTCCGCAAGTCCCGGTCGGCCACGTCCAGCGCCTCCACGTGTTATACAATATCGAAAACCCCAATTAGAGCAAACAAGTCCCTTTCATCACTGGTCGGGATCCGTCGCCGGGCTGTGCCGATACGGCTCTTCGTCATCCATGGCGCGATAGCGCGGCAGGTCGTCGGCGGTGTCGAACCAGGAAATTCGCCGGCTGTGGTACCAGTGCAGGGTGGGGACGTAGGGGTCGGGATTGTCGAAGGTGCTGATGTGAAACTCGACGGTCAGAGGGTCGCCCTTCTCGCTCTCGATGGTCAGCGGGGTTCCACATTGGTCGCAGAACGCGCGTCCGACCCCTGGCGATGACTGGTAGATCTTACGCTCGCCTTTTGTGAACCGGACCTTCTCGGCCTCGAAGATGACCAGGGTGACGATCGCCGCGCCGTTGTGCCGCCGGCAATCGGCGCAGTGGCAGTGGCCGGTAACCACGGGTTCGCCCAAAGCCTCGAAA
This sequence comes from Alphaproteobacteria bacterium, assembly GCA_046582535.1. Classification (GTDB taxonomy): domain Bacteria; phylum Pseudomonadota; class Alphaproteobacteria; order JAAXGF01; family JAAXGF01; genus JAYZAP01. Next base: position 883 of record JAYGEF010000456.1, on the reverse strand, counting down.
CGCACGGCGCCGCAGAGACAGCCGCCAGCACCGGTTTCAGATTTATCGCTCATGATCACCCTCCTTTAGTCGGCTACTCTAAGAGGATTGAACACCCTAACCAAGGCCCGCCGGCGCTATACTCGGCGGCGCCATGACCAAAAAACGCCTCCTCATCGTTGCCCATATACCGTCGCCCCATACCACCGAGCTGCGCGATGCGGTGCTCAAAGGGGCGCGGTCGGACGATGCCGGCGACATCGACGTGGTGGCGCTCAGCCCCTTCGACGCCGGGCCGGACCATGTGCTGGCGGCGGATGCCATCATTCTCGGCACCACCGAGAACCTCGGCTACATGAGCGGCGCCCTCAAGGACTTCTTCGACCGCAGCTACTACCCCTGCCTGGAGAAGACCCAGGGCCTGCCCTATTGCCTGTACATACGCGCCGGCCATGACGGCACCGGAACCCGGCGCGGCGTCGAGACCATCGTCACCGGCCTGCGCTGGCGTCCGGTCCAGGAAGCGGTCATCTTTCGCGGTGACTGGCAGGATGACTTCAACGGCCAGTGCCGCGACCTTGGGGCCGCCATGGCCGCCGGTCTCGACGCTGGGATTTTCTAGACCAAGCGCTATGCACGGACAGCCAACACAGCTTGAGACACCGCGGTTGCGACTTCGTTGCTGGCGCCATTGCGGCCGTGAGGCCTTTGCCGCCATGAACGCCGATCCCGAGGTCATGCACGATCTTGGCGGACCGCTCGATCGAGCCGAAAGTGACGAGAAATTCGAGCGCTACGCAGCGGCCTACGACCAGTTTGGCTTCAGCCGCTGGGTGATTGAGAATTTGGCCGGCGATTTTCTCGGCTATGCCGGCGTCATGCCCAGGCGCGTCCAACACCCCCT
>JAYGEF010000414.1:0-4615 GCA_046582535.1 Alphaproteobacteria bacterium | reverse complement strand
AGCAGTACAGCCACGAGCCCAACATCGCCACCTCACGGTTTCTGCTCAAGCACGCGGCGGTCGATGCGGCGCAGCAGACGCAACTCGATACCAAGCGGCCCGCCGGCTACGCTGCTCTCGATATCATGGAAGGCCATCTGTCGGGCCGCGACTGGTTTGTCGGCGATAGCCCGACCATCGCCGACATCGCGCTTTACGCCTACACTCATGTGGTCCCGGAAGGCGGCTTCGACCTGAGCGCCTATCCGGCAATCCGCGCGTGGCTGGAGAGGGTCGCGGCCACCCCCGGTCACGTGCCCATTACCCAGGGCTGAACACAGGATCCACTGCTGGCGCTTTATGTTATGGTGCCGCCCCACGGCGGAGAGAGTAGATGATTCCACGTTATAGCCGGCCCGAGATGGTTGCCATCTGGGCGCCCGAGACCCGTTTTCGCATCTGGTTCGAGATTGAAGCCCATGCCGCCGATGCCATGGCCGCGTCGGGGGTTATCCCCGAGGCCGCCGCCAAGGCGATCTGGGCGCGGGGCGGACCGGCCATGGATACGGTCGATATCGAGCGCATCGACGAGATCGAGCGCGAGACCAAGCATGACGTCATTGCCTTCCTGACGTGGGTTGCTGAACAGGTTGGCGACGAGGCGCGCTACCTGCATCAGGGCATGACTTCATCGGACGTGCTGGACACCTGTCTGGCGGTGCAGATGAGCCGGGCCGCGGATATCCTGCTGGCCGATCTCGACACCTTGCTGGCCGCTCTTGAGCGCCGCGCCTTCGAGCATAAGATGACACTCTGTATCGGCCGCAGCCACGGCATCCATGCCGAGCCGACCACTTTCGGCGTCAAGCTGGCGGGCCACTACGCGGCGTTCAGCCGATCCCGGGTCAGGCTCGCCCAGGCCCGGGCCGAGATCGCCACCTCCGCCATTTCGGGCGCTGTCGGCACCTTCGCCAACATCGATCCCGCCGTCGAGGCCCATGTGGCGGCGAAGCTGGGTCTGACCATCGAGCCGGTCTCGACCCAGGTCATTCCGCGCGACCGCCATGCGGCGTTCTTTGCCACCCTCGGGATCATTGCCGGTTCGGTCGAGAACCTGGCGACCGAGATTCGCCACCTGCAGCGCAGCGAAGTGCGCGAGGCCGAGGAATACTTCTCGCCCGGGCAAAAAGGCTCGTCGGCCATGCCCCACAAGCGCAATCCAATCCTCACCGAGAATCTCACCGGCCTCGCCCGGATGGTGCGCTCGGCGGTGACGCCGGCGCTTGAGAACATCGCCCTGTGGCACGAGCGCGATATTTCACATTCCTCGGTCGAGCGCATGATCGGGCCCGATGCCACCATCACTCTCGATTTCGCCCTCGGGCGCCTGGCCGGGGTGATCGACAAGCTGGTGGTTCACGGTGACGTCATGGCGGCCAATGTGGATCGCCTTGGCGGCCTGGTTTATTCCCAGCGGGTGCTGCTTGCCCTGACCCAGGCCGGCCTGTCGCGCGAGGCGGCCTATGCGGCGGTCCAGCGCAACGCCATGGCGGCGTGGGATGAGGGCGGCAGTTTCCTCGACCGGCTAACCGCCGACGAGGAAGTCAGCGGCGCTATCGACGGCACCGCCCTGGCCGCGTTTTTCGACCCGGCCCATCACCTGAAAAACGTCGATACAATTTTCCAGCGGGTATTCGGCAGAAGTTAAGGCGCGGGCTGCCTATTCGGCGCGGACCTGGGCGCGGGCTTCCTCGAGAAGGCGATCCATTTCTTTGCGAACGCGATGATCGGAGACTTCGAGGCCCTTGGCGACAAAGTCGTTCTCGACCTTCTCGCGCACGTCGTCATCGCCCGGCCGATCGAAATCAGAGACCACGACCTCCTTGGCATAAGCGACGGCATCGTCGCTGCTCATGCCCATCAGTTCTGCGGCCCACAGGCCAAGCAGCTTGTTGCGCCTGGCGTTGGCCTTGAATTCTAAATCCTGATCGTGTTTGAAGCGGTCTTCCGCTTCTGTTTTTCGTTTGTTGAAGCCCGACATTCTGGTGGTCCTTGGGTTTGCAGCTGACTGATGTTCTTATAGCCCCGCGCGCCCAATATGGGTATGGAAAGTTCCATGTGTACAATCGTTCTTCTGCGCCGCCCCGGCCATGACTGGCCCCTGTTGCTGGCCGCCAACCGCGATGAAATGGCGACGCGCCCGTGGCAGCCACCCGGCCGCCATTGGCCGGACCAGCTCGGCGCCATTGCCGGCCGTGACGAGTCCGCCGGTGGCACCTGGCTCGCTATGGGCGATGGCGGCGTTGTCGCCGCAGTGTCGAACCGCCGTGGTTCCCTGGGACCGGCGCCGGGTTTGCGCAGCCGGGGGGAGCTTCCCCTGGCCGCCGTGGATCATCCCGACGCCCGGTCGGCGGCCGACGCCATGGCGACCATCGACGGCTCGCAATACCGCCCTTTCAATCTGGCCATCGTCGACCGGATCGAGGGTTTCTGGCTGTGCAACCGGGGCGACGTCGGCACCATTGCCCGGGCTGAACTGCCGCCGGGCCTGTCGATTCTTACCGCCGCCGAGCTCAACGACCCGACCAGTGCGCGAATTCGCTTCTACGGGCCGCGGTTTGAGGATGCCCCACCGCCGGATCCGGGCGCGGGCGATTGGAAAAGTTGGAAGACCCTGTTGGCCAGCCGTGAGGGCAGCGCCGCCGGCGATCCTCAGGCGGCCATGACCGTGGTCACCGATATGGGGTTCGCCACGGTTTCAAGCTCGCTGATCGCCTTGCCCGGTGATGACGGCAAGGACGATCCGGTGTGGCTTTTCGCCCCCGGCCGGCCCGATAAGATCGGGTTCAGCCCGATTCCGCTGCGTGTGCCATGAAATCACCCATTTCCCTTGTACAATTGTCCGCAACACACATATGAACTACCTTCGGTAACCGCTTCGTGCGATTGCCGGCCTCTTATTTTCGGAAAGACCGACTATGGCTCGCCGCAAGAAAGTTTATGAAGGCAAGGCAAAGGTGATGTTCGAGGGCCCCGAGCCCGGCACCCTGGTTCAGTACTTCAAGGACGAAGCCAGCGCCAACAACAACACCAAGCATGGCGTCATCACCGGCAAGGGTGTGCTGAACAACCGCATCTCCGAGCACATCATGACGCGACTCAATGAGATCGGCGTGCCGACCCACTTCATGCGCCGCCTTAACATGCGCGAGCAGCTGGTGAAGGAGGTCGAGATAATTCCGCTCGAAGTTGTGGTTCGGAATGTGGCGGCAGGCTCGTTGTCGACCCGCCTCGGTATCGCCGAAGGGACGACGCTGCCGCGCTCCATCGTCGAATACCGCTTCAAGTCAGAGGACGGTAGCGATCCCATCGTTTCGGAAGAGCACATCACCGCCTTCGGCTGGGCCAATCCGCCGGACCTCGACGACATGATGTCGCTGGCGCTCCGGGTCAACGACTTCCTCAACGGCCTGTTCTTCGGTATCGGCATTCGCCTGGTGGATTTCCGGCTCGAATTTGGCCGCCTCTATCTCGAGGAGGAAATGCTGATCATCATCGCCGACGAAATCAGCCCGGACAATTGCCGCCTGTGGGACGCCGTCACCGGCGAGAAGATGGACAAGGATCGCTTCCGCCGTGACCTCGGCAAAGTGGAGGAAGGCTACCAGGAGGTTGCCCGCCGCCTCGGTATCCTGCCCGAAAGCGGCCCCCGCGACCTCAAGGGCCCGAAGTTGATGCAATGAAAGCGCGGATTCACGTTACCCTGAAGAACGGCGTCCTCGACCCTCAGGGCAAGGCCGTCGCCCAGGCGCTCGACCGGCTTGGCTTCGAAGGTGTCGATAGCGTGCGCCAGGGCAAGTTCATCGAGATCGATTTGGCCGAGACCGACCGCGACATGGCACGGCAGGCAGTCGAGGCCATGTGCGAGAACCTGCTGGCCAACACGGTGGTCGAAAACTACGCCATTGAACTAGCCGATTAACTGTCGGCGGTTTGCCACTCTCCGAAGAACGTAAACGACTCGACGGGCCGGCGAAGGCGCTTCGATATCTCGGACTCTGGGTCCGCGTCGTCATCCTTGTGATAGCCCATGGCGATGGCGGCAACCAGTTCATAGCCATCCGGGATGGCGAAGGTTTCGCGTGCCTTGTCGCCATCAAAACCCGCCATGAAGTGAACTGCGAGCCCGAGGGCAGTAGCCTGCAGAGCAAGCTGCGCCGAGGCCAGTCCAACGTCGTGCGCGGCGTGGCGGTTGGGCTTACCGTTTAGCGCAAAGCACATGGCGGCGACGGAGATCATCAGGATCGGCGCAGTCTTCGCCCAGTCCTGGTTTGCCGGGACCAGGCAGTCGAGCAGACGCTGGTATGTCGCCGGATCACCGCGCTGACCGACGATGAAGCGCCAAGGCTGCTCGTTGTACGACGAGGGCGCCCAGCGGGCCGCCTCGAGAACCGAGGCGAGGGTTTCGGGCTCGACTGGGCGGTCCGCGAAGGCGTACGGACTCCAGCGTTGTTCGATGAGGTCGCGGACCGGATGGTCGACGGGAGCGGCGTTGTTCATGGCTGCGGCTTTCGATGTTCTAGAGTTGAAATAAGAATTCACGACCGATGCGGGCGTCGACCGATTGGGCGCTGCC
>JAYGEF010000360.1:0-19598 GCA_046582535.1 Alphaproteobacteria bacterium | reverse complement strand
CCAGACATTGGCCATGCCGTCGGTGGCGTTGGTCAGTACCGAGAGGCAAAGTTCGCGGCCGGGCAGCATGGCGGTGCGGCTGAGGCAGCTTTGGAAGCCGCCGCCGTGGCCGGCCCAGTGCCAGCCGTCGGCGCTGCCCATCATCAAGCCGAGGCCGTAGTGGCTCACCACCGTGGCGTGGGGATCGCGCCATTGCTTGTGGACCATGGCCCGGCGGCTGGCCGGTGACAGCACGCTGCGCGGCGCCGCCGGGTCGAGACTGGCGAAATAACGCGCTAGGTCGGCGGCGGTGGAGACGAAGCCGGTGGCCGGCGCCAGCACATGGGTCGGATTGTCGCCGGGGATGACGACCCGGCGGCCCAACGGTTGCTCGGCGCTGTGGCCGCGGGCCACGGGAATGCCCTTGGCAGACGGCCCGTCCGGGGTGGTCTCTTTTAGTCTTGAGGCCGCGACGATATGGCGGCTGATCCAGGCGCCGTAGGGCTCGCCGGTGACCGCCTTGATGACCAGACCCAACAGGCCGAAGCCGTGGTTGGAATATTTCATGCGGCTGTTCGGCGTGATCACCGGCGCCTCGGCCAGGGCGGCGCGCAATTCGGCCTCGCTGGCGAACGGCCGTTGGTCGATCCACTGGCCGGCGTCGGTACCGTCGCGCACCAGACCGGCGCCGTGGGACAGCAATTGGGTCAGGGTCGCCTCGGCCACGGTCGGATGGAGCCCGTCCACATAACGCCCGACCGCATCGTCGAGGCCGAGCTTGCCGGCTTCGCGCAGCTTGAGGATGCCGGCGGCGGTGAAGCTCTTGGAATGGGAGGCGACCCGGAAGCGGTGGCGCGGCGTCAGGCGCTCGCCCTTGACCGCGTCGGCGAAGCCATAGGCTCGCTCGAACACCACCCGGCCCTTGTGGGCGACCGCGATGACACAGCCCGGCTGGCGGCTCTGGCGCATCTGGTAGTCGAGCCATTCGCTGGTGTAGTCGAGGGCGTTCTTCAGCCATGCCTGCATTTCCGGTCTCCTCTATGACCACCGGTCATCAAGAATGACCGATGGACGTTCGTTGTCCAAAATGCGTTCAAGCGCCACGCGGGCTGGCGCCACGCAGGCTCCCGCCGCATAAGCGGCGACGCCCACCGTTGAGACCAAGACTGTCGCGCTTGCCATCGGCCATTATGAAGCAATCATAATGGCCGATGGTTTCATTTCGTCGGCTGGCAGCATAGCGGGTTCCCCTCGGCTCTCCAGGGTTGACTCTGGGTTCAAGCATGATTAGAACAAAATAAGAACAAACATTCACCAGGCAACACGGGAATTAGACTGCCGCCATGCCATGGGACGCCGCCAACGCCACCCTCGACGCGCTTCGCGCCCGCATCCGCGCTCTCGAGCTCGGCGCCGACAGGGGTGAGGTCGAGGCGGTGCCCTTGGATCTGCCGGTAATCGATGACGCCCTGCCCTGGGGCGGTCTGCCGCGCGGCGTACTGCACGAGATTGTCGCCGCTGGTCCCGGCGCGGCGGAGGGTTTCGCCGCGGCCTTGCTCGCCCGCTTTATCGAGGGCCGGGGACCGGCGCTGTGGTGCCTTGCGCGGGGTGATCTGTTCGGCCCCGGTCTCGGCGCCTTTGGTCTCGCCCCCGATCGCCTGATCGTCGCCCGGGCACGTCATGGCGACGACGTGCTGTGGGCCATGGAGGAGGGCCTGCGTTCCGGCGTCCCCGGCGCCGTGCTTGGCGAGCCGCGCCGCCTCGACCTGGCTGCCGGCCGCCGTTTGCAACTCGCCGCCCGGGCCGGCGGCGTTGCCTGTCTGGTACTGCGCCTGCCGGGCAAAGCAAAGTTCGAGACCTCGGCGGCGGTGACCCGTTGGCGTGTCGCCGCCGCCCCCAGTCTGCCGCCGGACGACTTACCGGGTCTCGGAGCGCCGTGCTGGCGGGTCGAGTTGCTGCGCTGCCGGGGCGCTGTGCCCCAGGAATGGTTTTTGGAGTGGAACAATGAAACGTGTCATTTCGCTGTGGTTTCCCTACTGGGCGAGCGAGCGCCTGGCCCGCCGCCGGCAGCATACCGTCGTATCGTCTAGGGCGACATCGCCTAAGACCATACCGCCCGTTGCTGCGCCCCTCGTTCTCTACGAGACCACCAACGGGGGTTTGCGGGTGACCGCGGTAAACCCTGCCGCCTCGGCCGCCGGCCTGGCGCCGGGCCTGGCTCTGGCCGACGCCCGCGCCCTGGTTCCCGGCCTTGCCGCCGAGCCTGCCGATCCCCGGTCCGACGTCCGCGCCCTAGGGGCTCTGGCCGACTGGTGCCTGCGTTTTACCCCCACGGTCGCCCTCGACGGCAGCGACGGCCTGACCCTCGATGTCACCGGCTGCGCCCACCTGCACGGCGGCGAAGAGGTGATGCTGGCCCGCATCATGGGCGCCTTGCGCGGTCTCGGCTTCACCACTTTGGCAGCCTTGGCCGACAGCCGGCGCATGGCCTGGGCCGGGGCTCGTTTCCTGGCCGACGCCGGTCATCGTGGCGGTGTCATCGTGCCGTCCGGCGGCGCCCGGCTGGTGCTGACACCGATGCCCGTCGCCGCCCTCGGCCTCGGCGCCGAGACCACCGTCGGCCTGACCCGGCTCGGCCTGCGCCGCATCGGCGATGTGCTCGCCATGGCGCGCGGCGATCTGGCGGCGCGGTTCGGCGCTATTGTCGGCGATCATCTCGATCAGGTCCTGGGTGATGCCGCCGAGGTCCTGACTCCGCGCCGCCCGCCGCCGCCCTACCAGGTTCGCCAGGCCTTCACCGAGCCGCTCATCGATCACGGCGGTGTCGGCCGCGCCCTGGCCGGGCTGCTCGCCGAGCTGTGCCGCCGCCTCGAGTCCGAGGGCCGGGGCCTGCGCCGTCTCGAGGTTAGCCTGTTCCGCCTCGACGGCGGCCGCCGGGTGGCGGTCATCGGCACCGCCCGGCCAAACCGCGACCCGGCCCATCTGCAAGGCCTGCTGGAACCCCATCTCGACAAGCTCGATCTCGGCCTCGGGGTCGAGACCGTGGTCCTGGCCGCGCCGATCACCGAACCCCTGAGCGCGGCCCAGGTGGCGCTGATGGGTGATGACAACAGCGGCAGCGACCTCGCCACCCTGATCGACCGCCTGGCCGGCCGCCTCGGGCTCGCCGGGGTGATCCGCCTGGCGCCGCGCGCCAGCCATCGGCCGGAGCGTTCGGTCACCACCGTGCCCGCCCTGGCGCCGCGGATCGGCATGCCGTGGCGAACCGACATCGCGCGGCCGCCACGCCTGTTCCCCCGACCCGAGCCGGTCGAGGCCATGTCCATGGTGCCCGACGCGCCGCCGCTTCGGTTCAACTGGCGCGGCCGGCCCCACCAGGTAGCCCGCGCCGAGGGCCCCGAGCGCATCGCCGCCGAATGGTGGCGCGAGACCCGCGCGCCTGACGCCAATAACTGGCGCGACTACTACCGGGTCGAGGACGACACCGGCGCCCGCTTCTGGCTCTACCGCCACGGCCCCTACGGCCCCGACGGCCAGGCCAAATGGTACCTGCACGGGGTGTTCGCATGACCGCCGTTAGCGCTTACGCCGAGCTTCAGGTGACATCGAACTTCAGCTTTCTGCGCGGCGCGTCGCACCCGGACGAGCTGGTCGCCGCCGCTGCCGCCCTGGGGCACGGCGCTATCGCCATTACCGACCGCAATACCCTGGCCGGGGTGGTGCGGGCCCATGGCGCGGCGCGGGGGTTTGGGGTGCGGCTGGTGGTCGGGGCGCGGCTCGACTTCACCTGCGGTTTCAGTGTGCTGTGTTTTCCCATGGACCGGGCCGCCTATGGCCGGCTGTCGCGGCTGCTGACGGTGGGCAAACGCCGGGCGCCCAAGGGCCAGTGCCACATCACCCGCGACGACCTCTATGAATACGGCGAGGGCCAGATTGTTATCGCCTTGCCGCCGGCGCGGGCCGACTGCTCGCTGGTCTCCAGCCCGGCCTTCGCCCGGCGCCTCGAGGAGCTTCACTGGCAGTTCGGCGAGCGCTGCTATCTCGCCGCCCAGCACCTCTATCGGGGCGACGATAGCCGCCGCCTGACCCAGCTCGCCCGCCTTGCCGGCCGCATCGGTGTGCCCCTGGTGGTGACCAACGACGTCCACGCCCACACCCCGGAGCGCCGGCCGCTCATGGATATCCTGACCTGCATCCGCGAGGGTAAAACCATGGCCGAGGCGGGCCTCAGCCTTGCCGTCAACGGCGAGCGCTACCTCAAGCCCGGGGCCGAAATGGCGCGGCTGTTCCCCGGCCATGAAGACGCGGTGGCGCGGACCATGGAAATCGTCGAGCGCTGCCGCTTTTCTCTCGACGAGCTGGCCTATGAGTACCCCGACGAGATCGTGGCGCCGGGCCACACGGCGCAAAGCTGGCTCACGGCGTTGACCGAGGAGGGCGCCGCCGGGCGCTACCCCCAAGGCGTGCCACCAAAAGTACAGGCCCAGATCGACCACGAGTTGAGGCTTATCCATGAGCTCGGCTACGCGCCCTATTTCCTCACCGTCCACGACATCGTCGGCTTCGCTCGGGGGCGCGGAATCCTGTGTCAGGGCCGGGGCTCGGCGGCCAACTCGGCGGTGTGCTATTGCCTCGGGGTCACCGCCGTCGATCCGGACCGCATCGATCTGCTGTTCGAGCGCTTCGTCAGCGCCGAGCGCGGCGAGCCGCCGGACATCGATGTCGACTTCGAGCATGAGCGCCGCGAGGAGGTGATCCAGTATATCTACGGCAAATACGGCCGCGAGCGCGCCGGCCTGACCGCCACCACCATCACCTATCGCGGGCGCAGCACCATCCGCGATGTGGGCAAGGCCATGGGCTTGTCGCTCGACACCGTGGGGGCGCTGGCTGGGACGCTGGCTGGGCGCTACGGCGACGAGGCGTTTTGCGACGAGGATCTGGCCGGCATCGGTCTCGACCCGGCGGACACCACGCTGGCCCGCACGGTCAATCTGGCTCGCGAGCTGATCGGCTTCCCCCGCCATCTGTCGCAGCATGTCGGCGGTTTCGTCATCGCCCGGGGCCGCCTCGACGAGCTGGTGCCGATCGAGAACGCGGCCATGAAGGACCGCACGGTGATCGAGTGGAACAAGGATGATCTCGATACGCTTGGACTGCTCAAGGTCGATGTCCTCGGCCTCGGTATGTTGAGCTGTATCCGCAAGGCCTTCGGCCTGGTGGCGGCGCACCATGGTCGCGACCTCGATCTCGCTACCGTGCCGGCCGAGGACGCCGCAGTCTACGACATGCTGTGCCAGGGCGATTCCCTGGGCGTCTTTCAGGTCGAGAGCCGGGCCCAGATGACCATGCTGCCGCGCCTCAAGCCGCGCAAGTTCTACGACCTGGTGGTCGAGGTGGCGATCGTCCGCCCGGGCCCCATCCAGGGCGACATGGTGCACCCCTATCTGCGCCGCCGCGACGGCCTCGAGCCGGTCGAGTACCCGTCGCCCGAGTTGGAGGCGGTGCTGGGTAAGACCCTCGGCGTGCCGCTGTTCCAGGAACAGGCCATGCGCATCGCCGTGGTCGCCGCCGGCTTCTCCCCCGGCGAGGCCGATGCCTTGCGCCGGGCCATGGCGGCGTGGCGCCGGCCCGGCCTGATCGACAGCTTCCAGGACAAGCTCATCGACGGCATGGTGGCCAATGGTTATACCCGCGATTTCGCCGGCCGCTGCTTCAAGCAGATCCTCGGCTTCGGCGAGTACGGCTTTCCCGAATCCCACGCCGCCAGCTTCGCCCTGCTGGTCTATGTCTCGGCCTGGCTCAAGCGCCACTACCCGGCGGCCTTCACCTGCGCCCTGCTCAACAGCCAGCCCATGGGCTTCTACGCCCCGGCCCAGCTGGTCGGCGACGCCCGCGGCCACGGCGTCACCGTGCGCCGGATCGACGTCAATCACAGCGGCTGGGATTGCACCCTGGAAGCTGATGAGGAGGGTGAGGCGGTGCTGCGTCTCGGCCTGCGCCAGATCAAGGGCCTCAAGCAGGCCGATGGCGAGCGTTTGGTCGCCCGGCGCGGCGCCGGTTATGGCCATGTGGCGGCTCTGGCGCGGGATGCCGGTCTCGGCCGGGCGGTGCTGGAGCGCCTCGCCCGGGCCGATGCCTTCCGCTCCCTCGGCCTCGACCGCCGCCAGGCCGCCTGGGCGGTCAAGGGCGTGGACGGCGACCCGTTGCCGCTATTTGCCGCCGCGCCGCCGCCTGTATCGCAATCGGGGGCGGCGCAATCCCCTGGAGCGGAAATCCGTCTGCCGACCATGGCCCTGGGCGAGCATGTGGCCGAGGACTACGCCACCACCCGGCTGTCCCTCAAGCGCCACCCGGTGGCCTTCCTGCGTGACGATCTCGAGGCCGAGGGCGTGACCGCGGCGGCCGATCTCGCCGACATCAAACCCGGCGCCCGGATCACCGTGGCCGGGCTGGTGACCATCCGCCAGCGCCCGTCGACCGCCAAGGGCATCATCTTCGTCACCCTGGAGGACGAAACCGGGGTGATCAATCTGGTGGTCCGCCCGCCGGTGTTCGAGCGCCACCGCCGCCCCCTACTCGCCGCCGTGCTGCTCGCCGCCACCGGCCGCCTCGAGCGCGAGGGCCTGGTCATCCACCTCATCGCCCACAGCCTCGAGGACCGCACTCCGGAACTCCGCGCCCTCACCGAGCCCGACATCCCGGCCATGCCGATCATCCCCAACCCGGTCCTCGCCGCCCCCTCGCGAAATTTCAGATAGCGGCTGCTCCCCCGAATTGACGCTACGTTTGACGCTCCAGGCCGCCTTCGCCATAATCCATCTCGCAAGTGCGAGATAGGAATTAGCGGTGAGTGGTATGGACGACAAGACGCTTAAGGACTGGGAAGCAGCAGCGGCGCGGGAACTCAAGGGCGCGAGCCCGGACTCCCTTGCCCATGAGACCCCCGAGGGCATTGCCATCAAGCCGCTTTATACGGCGGACGATCTTGACGGGCTCGGTCATCTTGGCGGCCTGCCGGGCCTGGCGCCTTATGTGCGCGGGCCGCGCGCCACCATGTATGCCAACCGACCGTGGACAATCCGCCAATACGCCGGCTTCTCCACCGCCGAGGATTCCAATGCGTTCTATCGCCAGGCGTTGGCCGGCGGTCAGAAGGGCCTGTCCGTGGCGTTCGATCTGGCCACCCACCGGGGCTACGATTCAGACGATCCCGTTGCCGTGGCCGATGTGGGAATGGCCGGCGTGGCGATCGATTCGGTCGAGGACATGAAGGTGCTGTTCGACGGCATCCCGCTCGATGAGATGACCGTTTCCATGACCATGAACGGCGCCGTGCTGCCGGTCCTAGCCGGCTACATCGTCGCCGCCGAGGAGCAGGGGGTGAGCCAGGACCAGCTCGCCGGCACCATCCAGAACGACATTCTCAAGGAGTTCATGGTCCGCAACACCTACATCTATCCGCCGGCCGCCTCCATGCGCATCGTCGCCGACATCATCGAGCACACGGCAAGCCACATGCCGCGCTTCAACTCGATCTCGATCTCCGGCTATCACATGCAGGAAGCCGGGGCCAACGCGGTTCAGGAGCTCGCCTTCACCCTGGCCGACGGCCTCGCCTATGTGCGCGCGGCGCTTGATCGCGGGCTCAAGATCGACGACTTCGCGTCGCGCCTGTCGTTCTTCTTCTGCATCGGCATGGACTTCTTCATGGAGGTCGCCAAGCTGCGCGCCGCGCGGCTGCTGTGGGCCCGCATGATCAGCCAGTTCAACCCGAAGAATCCCAAATCCCTGGCGCTGCGCACGCATTGCCAGACTTCCGGCGTCTCGTTGACCGAGCAGGACCCCCAGAACAACGTGGTGCGCACCGCCTACGAGGCCATGGCGGCGGTGCTCGGCGGAACCCAAAGCCTGCACACCAACGGCTTCGACGAGGCCCTGGCCCTGCCCAGCGACGCCGCCGCCCGGGTGGCGCGCAACACCCAGTTGATCCTCGCCGAGGAGACCGGCGTGACCCGGGTGATCGACCCCCTGGCCGGCAGCTATTACGTGGAGCACCTGACCGCCAGTCTGGCCGCCGCGGCCGAAAAGATCATTGCCGAGGTCGAGGATCTCGGCGGTATGGCCGAGGCCATCGAGACCGGCATGCCCAAGCTGCGTATCGAGGAGAGCGCGGCCAAGCGCCAGGCCCGCATCGATCGCGGCGAGGAGGTCATCGTCGGGGTCAACAAGTACCGGACCGAAGAGGCCCACGATCTGCAGCTCCGCAGCATCGACAACCGCGCCGTCCGCGAGGCCCAGATCGCCCGCCTCGACTCAATCCGCGAGGGCCGCGACGAGGTCCGTTGTCAGGACACCCTCAGGGCCCTGGCCGAGGCGGCGGAAAGCGGCGAGGGCAATCTGCTGGCCCTATCCATAGAGGCCAGCCGGGCGCGGGCCACGCTCGGCGAGACCACACGGGCCATGGAAGGCGCTTTCGGCCGCTACCGCCCGCAAATCCGCACCATCACCGGGGTCTACGGCGCCGCCTACGAGGGCGACGAGGCGTTCGCCCGCATCCAGGCGGAAACCGCCCAGTTTGCCCGCGACGAGGGCCGCCGGCCGCGAATGCTGGTGGTCAAGCTGGGTCAGGACGGCCACGACCGCGGCGCCAAGGTGATCGCCACCGCCTTCGCCGACATCGGCTTCGACGTTGATCTCGGGCCGCTGTTCCAGACCCCGGCCGAGGCCGCCCGCCAGGCGGTGGAGAACGACGTCCACGTGATCGGTGTCTCGACCCAGGCCGGCGCCCATCGCACTCTGGTGCCCGATCTGGTTGACGCGCTAACGGCCGAGGGCGGTGAGGGAATTCTGGTGATCTGCGGCGGCGTCATCCCGCCCCAGGACCACGACGAGCTTCACGCCGCCGGCGTCTCCGCGGTGTTCGGGCCCGGCACCAACATCCCGGCCGCCGCCGCGCAGATCATAGGCCTCATCGCCCAACGCCGCGCCGCGGCGGAATAGCAAAAAGAAGATTCACCACCAAGACACAAAGACACCAAGGAAGAGTAGAATTCCTGGCGCGAAGCGCCTTAATGAGCTTTTCTTGCTTCTTGGTGACTTTGTGCCTTGGTGGTCCGACTTCCTCTTAAAATTTTTCCCCGCCGGTCTCGCGCACTTTGTCCGGGAAGTCGCGGTAGAGAGCGAACATGGCGTCGCTGACCAGGGAATTGAGGTGGTGGTGGAGGTCCTCGACCACGCCGCTGCGACTGGCGACCCGCTGGAACGCGGCGTCTAGTTGGGCCATGTCCTCGACCTCGAGCATGATGTGGAATTCGGGCAGCTCCTTGGGGCCCAGGCCCAGTTTGCGCCGGGTGATGCGGTGGCCGACCACCAGCCCTTCGTCGCGGAGATGGCCGAAATAGGCGTCGACCTGTTCGCAAAACGCGACGTCGCCAGTGCCCGGCTTGAGGTTGCACCAGATGTGATAGATGTCCACGTTCGTCTCCTTGTAATTATTGCCGCAGGGTGGCGACGTAGGCTTCTTCAATCGTCCGGGTAATCGGGCCGGGGGTCCCGCTGCCGATGGTGCCGCCGTCCACCGCGACCAGCGGGCGTACGCCGATCAGGCTGTTGGTCAGGAAGGCCTCGGCGGCGGCGGCGAGACGCTCGGGCGTCACCGCCGCTTCCACTGCCTCGATGCCGTTGGCGGCGGCCAGCGCCATGACCACCGCCCGGGTGATGCCGGGCAGGGCGCCGTGGTCGATCGCCGGGGTCAGCAACGCGCCGCCCTCGACCATGAACAGATTGGCGGCGCTGGCGCAGGCCAGGTCGCCGACGCCGTTTAACATCAGGCCCTCATCGGCACCGGCCTGGTCGGCCTCGCGCCGGGCCAGGATATTGTCGAGATAGCCGAGGCATTTGATCCGACTGGTCGGGGCCAGATGGTTGCGCCGCTGGGCGGTGACGGCCGCCGTGGCCGGGGCGGTGGTCGGCCGCGCCGGGGCGACGCTGATCAAAAGTGTCGGCGAGGGGTCGACCGGCGGCAGCAGGCCGCGCGGCCCCGGCCCCCGGCTATAGGTGATGCGCAGGGCGGCGTGGTCATGGGCCAGGCCGTTAGCCGCCAGAACCGTGAGCGCCGCGTCTTCAAGGTCAGCCTGGTCGGGCGGCGCGGGCAGGCCGAGCAGTTCGGCGCCCCGCGCCATGCGGGCCCGGTGATCGGCCAGGCGGAACAGCCGCCCGGATACCGCCGGCAGGGTTTCGAACAATCCGTCGCCGAGCAGGAAGCCGCGATCGCGCGGGTCGATGCGGGCTTCGTCGATGGGCGCCAGGGCGCCGTTGAGCCAGATGATCATGGCCGTGTGGCGAGCCAGTCGTCGGCGGCGGCAAGGAAATTGGCCAGCAGGTCATGGCCGTGCTCGGTGAGCACCGACTCGGGATGGAACTGAACACCGTAAAGCGGCTCAGAGCGGTGGCGCAGCGCCATGATTTCGCCGTCGTCGGCGCGGGCCGCGACGTCAAGCGCGCCGTCCTCGGGCAGCTCGACGATCAGCGAGTGATAACGCCCGACGCGCAAGGGATCGGGCAGGCCGGCGAACAGGCCGTCGCCGCCGTGGCTGATCCGCGCCGTCTTGCCATGCACCGGCCGTGCCGCTCGTGTCACCAGGCCGCCGTGGACCTGGCCGATGCATTGATGGCCGAGGCAGACGCCGAGGATCGGGATGCGGTCGCCGAGATGGCGCACCACGTCGAGGGAAACGCCGGCCTGATCCGGGGTCCCGGGGCCGGGCGAGATGATGATGGCATCGGGGCCGATGGCCAGCAGCTCATCGATGGTGACTGCGTCGTTGCGCAGCACCCGGCGCTCGCGGCCGAGCTCGCCGACATAGCGCGCCAGGTTGTAGACGAAGGAATCGTAGTTATCGATCAGGACGATCATTTTGCCTCGACCGCCGCGTTGGCCCGGGGCGCGAAGGCGGCGAACAGGGCCTCGGCCTTGGCCAGGGTCTCAAGGTACTCGTCCGCCGAATCGGAATCGGCGACGATGCCGCCGCCCGCCTGGAACACCGCCGCGCCGTCTTTAAGGGCCATGGTGCGGATGGCGATGTTGCTGTCCATGGCGCCGTCGTAGCCGATGAAGCCCAGGGCGCCGCAGTAGGGGCCGCGGTGGTTCGGCTCCAGTTCGGCAATGATCTCCATGGCCCGGACCTTGGGCGCGCCGGTGATTGAGCCGCCGGGGAAGCAGGCGCGCAGCACATCGACCGCGCCCGTTTCGGGGCGCAATTGGCCGGTCACCGCCGATACCAGGTGATGAACCCGGGCGTAGGATTCCAGGCTGCAGAGCTCGGGCACCACCACCGAATGATCGCGGCAGACCTTTGAGATGTCGTTGCGTAGCAGATCGACAATCATGACGTTCTCGGCCCGGTCCTTCTCGCTGGTCATGAGGTTTTCCGCCAGGGCCGCGTCCTCGGTCGGGGTAGCGCCGCGCGGCCGGGTGCCCTTGATCGGGCGGGCCTCGACGACATCGCCGGTCAGCTTGAGGAAGCGCTCGGGCGAACTCGACAGGATCTGGCTGTCGCCGGTGTTGAAATAAGCCGCAAAGGGGGCCGCGTTGACCGTCCGCAGCCGGCAGTACATGGCGTAAGGATCGGCCCCCGCCGGCAGCGCGGCGCGAAAGCGCTGAGACAGATTAGCCTGAAAAATGTCGCCCGCATGAATGTAGTCGATGACCCGGCCCACCGCCGCCTGGTATTCGCTACGGCTGAAGTTGGAGGTCCACTCCAGCACCGGCACCGGTACCAGGATCGGTGGCCGGTCATGCAGTCGCTCGCGAAGTTCGCCGGCGTTGAATGCCGCTCGATCACCATGGGCGATGATCCACGCCCGCTGATCGACAACATCGAAGGCGGCGACCGTATCGTAGAACCCCACCGCCATATGATCGAAATCCATATCGTCGGTGGCCGGTGAGGGCAGGGCTTCCAGGTGATGGCACAGGTCATAGCCGAACATGCCGGCGGCGCCGCCCTGGAACGGCGGCAGGCCGGAGAGCGTCGGGCGCGGGGTAAGTGCCAGCTCGTCGCGCAACACCGTAAACGGGTCGCCCTCGAAGGCACGGCCATCCATGGCCACCACGCGGCCCTTGGCGGTCAGGGTACGGCGGGGCAGGGCGGCAATATAGGAATAGCGCCCTAGCCGTTCCGAGCGCAGCGCCGAATCGAACAGCAGGGAAAACGGTTCCTCGGCGACGCCGGCGAAGGCATCGGCCGGATCGACGTAGGTGATTTCCTCGACGTGATTCATTAGCTTGGGGTCACGGCTATCCTCAGCCTTTGCGCACCGCCTCGAGATGGCGCGGGAAGTCTTCGCTGGCCATCAACACCCGGCAGCGGTTCAGGCGGGTGGTAACGTAGGCCTCGAAGTCGTCCACCGGGTTCTTGTTGGCGACCTGGATAACACCCCACAGGGTCCACAGCAGATCGCACATGGCCTTGTACATGACCATGCGGCCAAATTCGAAGGCCGGCGGCGGGCCGCCGAAATAGGCCTCCAGCATAACCTGTTCCTGGTGGTCGTCGAATGCCGCCTCGACCGACAGATCGCCGAGATCCCACATGGGATCGTTGTTGCCGGCGTATTCGTAATCGATGATAAAAATGCGCTCGCCTGTGTCGAGGAAGTTCTCGGCCAGGGGGTCGCAATGGGACGGCACCAGGGGCAATGTGTGGCCTTCGAGGGCGGCACGCACCGCCTCGGCCTCGGCCTGGACCTGGGCGTAGCCATGGGGCGCCGGGGCGCCCATCTTGTCGATCAGAGCGAGGTATTCGTCGATCTTCTCGAACAGGTCGAAGCGGGTTTCGAACGGTGTCTGGCAATCGTGCAGACGCTTGAAGGCGACGCCGGCCCGGGCCACCGCGCCCAAGGCCTTGAAGCCGGCTTCGTCGAGCGTCACCGAGCCTTCCACATAGCGCGACACCATGGTGCCGTCGGCGGCATCGAAGAACATCACCTCGGCGTTGACGCCCGCATCGGCGGCGACCTTGGCATTGTGCTCCTCGACTTGGCGGTCGATGTATTCCTCGGTGCCCTCGCCCGAGAGGCGTAGCACGAAGTTGCCCGCCGGGCATTCAATCTTGTAGTTGCGGTTGGTCAGTCCGCCCAGCCGTTCGCTGGTGATCGTGGTCCGCTCAATGCCATCGAACAATGGGATGCGGTCCAGTGCGGCCATAGCCTCGTTGGTCATGGGTGCCTCCACGGCGGTGTTGCCATTACGCCAGTATGCGCTCGCGTTTGGGATCATAGAGCGACCGCGCCTGGCGGGTCGCCGGAATTGCCTCGCCGAAAACCTCGATCTCGTAGTCCTGGTGGCCGGCGTCCTCGGTGGCCACGTAACCATAAACGATACTGCGGCCCACGGTGTAGCCGAAGCCGCCGCTGGTTGTCACCCCCAGGACCCGGCCCGCATGAAGGATCGCCTCGGCGCCATGGACCGAGGCTTCGCGCTCGAGGGTGAAGCAACACAGCTTGCGCGCCGGGCCCAAAGCCTTGGCCGCGGCCAGGGCGTCGCGCCCGACGAAGTCGCCGCCGTCGAGTTTGACGCAGAACCCAAGCCCGGCCTCAAAGGGGTTGTAGTCCGGCGTGATGTCGCCGCCCCAGTAGCGGTAGCCCTTTTCGAGGCGCAGGGAGTCTAGAGCGCGGTAGCCCGCGTTGGCGACCCCCAGGTCCTGGCCGGCGGCCCACAGCAATTCATAAACATGGGCGGCGTATTCCGTGGGAATGTGAAGCTCCCACCCCAGCTCGCCCACATAGGTGACACGCAGCGCCAGCACCGGGGCGTAGCCGATGCGAATGGTCTGCCAAGTCATGAAGGGGAAGCCGTCGCCGGTCAGGTCGTCGTCGCCGACCGCGCTCAGCAGATCGCGGGCGCGCGGGCCGCAGACGTTGACCACCGCCCGGGCCGAGGTCACGTCGCTGATTTTTACGGCGCTATCTGTAGCAAGGTTGTGGGTGATCCACCATTTGTCATGGACGCCGAAGCCCGAGCCGGTAACCACGTAGAAGCGCTCATCGTCCAGGCGGGCGATGGTCAGGTCGGCCTCGATGCCGCCGCGTTCGTTGCACAGCTGGGTGTAGGTGACACTGCCGGTGGGCGTGTCGAGATCGGCCGCCGCCAGCCCCTGCATGAAGTCGAAGGCGCCGGGCCCGGCGACTTCGAACTTGGAGAACGAACTCTGGTCGATCAGGGCGACCCGCTGCCTTACCGCCTGGCACTCGTCGCCCACCGCCTCGAACCAGTTGGCCCGGCCGAACGAGGGTCGGTCCACCGCCTCGGTCCCCGGGGCTGCGAACCAGTTGGGCCGCTCCCAGCCGAACTTGGAGCCGTAGACCGCGCCGTGATCCTTGAGCGTCTGGTAGAGCGGGCTGCGCCGGCCGCCGCGCCCGGTCTCGCGTTCTTCGCCGGGCGGGTGCAGGCGGTAGTAGTGGCCGTAGCTTTCCACCGCGCGCTCGTGAAGATAGCGGGCGCCGGCATGGTGGTCGCCAAAGCGCCGCACGTCGAACGCCCAGAGGTCCATCTCCGGGTCGCCGGCGGCGATCCATTGGGCCACCGCCCGCCCCGCCCCGCCGGCGGCCGCGATGCCGGCGGTGAAGCCGCAGGCGAGGAATAGGTTGTCGCGCTCGGGGGCCAGGCCGATGATCGGCTCGCCGTCGGCCGACATGGGGATCGGCCCGTTGATCAGGTCGCGCACCCCGGTTTCGCCCAGCGCCGGTATGCGCAACGCGGCGCTGACCGCGTGTTGCTCGAAGCGGTCGAAGTTCGAGGTCAGGAGCTGCTGGCGAAAATCATCAGGCACGCCGTGTTCGCCGAAGGGAATGGTGTTGGCCTCCCAGCCACCGAAGGCCAGGCCGCCGGCATTGGGCTTCACATAGACGCAATTGTCCGGGTCGCGGAAGGTCGGCGTATCGGCGGTGACGCCGTCGATCGGTTCGCTCACCAGATATTGGTGCTCGACCGCTCCCGCCGGCACCTTGACGCCGGCCAGGGCGGCGAGTTGGCGGCTCCACATGCCGGCGGCGATGACCACGGTATCGCAGCGGATGGTCTGGCCGTTCGCCTCGACGCCGGTGATCCGGTTGTTTTCGATGCGGAATCCGCTGACTTGGACGCCCTCGCGGATGGTCACGCCGCCATCGCGGGCGCCGCGGGCCAGAGCCTGGGTCAGGCTCGACGGGTCGATATAGCCGTCGCTGGGTATCCAGGCGGCGCCGACCACGCCGTCGGTCGACATCAGCGGGAACAACTCGCGGGCCTCTTCGGCGGTCACCAGATGAAGCTCGAAACCGAAGCTCTTGGCGGTGGTGGCGGTGCGCTTGATTTCAAGCCAGCGGTCGGCCGACGAGGCGGCGCGCAGGCTGCCCACCGGCCGCCAGTCCGTGGCCTGGCCGGTCTCCGTCTCGAGGGTCTCGTAGAGTTCGACCGAATGCTGCATGAGCCGGGTCAGGTTGCGTGAGCCGCGCAACTGGCCGACCAGGCCGGCGGCGTGCCAGGTGGCGCCCTGGGTCAACCCGGCCTGCTCCAGCACCAGGACGTCGCGCTTGCCCAGCTTGGCCAGATGGTAGGCGATGCTGCACCCCACCGCGCCGCCGCCTATGATAACAATTTCGGCGTCCCCGAGTTCAGCCATGTGTGGTCTGTCCTCTATCTTCAACAAATTCGTGCCGCGAAGGATCGCCCGGTTGGCAACGGCTGTCGAGGGCCGATGGCCAGGAAATATCCCGAGTTTAACGATTTGGTAGATTTTCTTGAGTATAGATGAACATGCAGGGACCGCATTCGTTTGCGCCAAGAAGGCGCTCTTAAGGGATGGGGTCACCTTTGGAACAACCTTCCGTCTAGGTAGGGCGCATGCTTGATCAGTTCTTCAGACTATTTCGGGGTTTCGTGGTCGATCGCCGAGGCACCGCCCATTTGGTAAGCCGGCGAACCGCTCTCGACTTCATCGCCGCTGCCATGGCCATTGTTACGCTGCAGGGGATCATCATCTATTCCGGCGCCGACGTTGCTCTTGCCGCCTGGGCCCATGGCCACGGTCTGGGGAGCATCCCGGAAATTTCGCTGGCGGTTACCGCTATCATGCTGGCGGCCTCGTGGTACGGCGTTTTATATCGAAGCCGATCCGGCCGCGGACTGCGTCAGATCCAGCCGGCCGCCATGGTCGACCTCGAACGCGCGCCGGACCTGGCCGAACGCGAGCAGGCGGTGCTCCGCTACCTTGCCGATGTAAGCCATGGCCTGCGTACCCCGCTGACCGGTATTCTCGGGTTCGCCGATCTTATGAAGAACGAATCGCGGGGTCCCTTGGGCGACGAGAAATACGCCGAGTACGTCGAGCAGATTCGTGATGATTCAAGTCATATGCTGGCCATCGTCGACGACCTGCTGACCATGTCGCAACTTGATGGCGGGGTCGCTGCAACCGATGAGCGGCCGACCAGGGTGGATGAGGCAATTCGTGCCGCGGTGCGCACCGTGCTGCCCGACAACGGCGCCGGCGGCGGCCGTATCATCCTGCAAGTCGAGCCCGACCTGCCGTTGCTTCAGGTCGGCGAGCATGACCTTCGCAAGATGCTTCATAATCTGATGGACAATGCGCTTCGATTCCGCCGTCGCCGCGAAGATGGCCCGGCGACCGTGGCCGCCCGGGTCGATTACCGGAGTGAATTGGTTATCAGCGTGTCGGACACGGGCATCGGTATGGTGGGAAGCGATATCGACATGGCGCTGTCGCGCTTCGGTCGGGTCGATCATGGCGACGGCGATGCAGTCCCTGGTACCGGGCTCGGCCTGCCGCTGACCAAGGCACTGGCCGACCGCTACGGTGCCCGCCTTGAGATCCATAGCGAGCGTGGCGTCGGCACGATTGTCAATTTGCGTTTCCCGGCCGATCGGGTTTTGACCGGCATGGTGGATGAGAACGACGGCAAGGCGGAGGCCGCCGCCAAGCGCATTTTCATTATCATTAATGCCGTCCGCGTTGATCCGGCGCGAGCCTCCCCGTAGCATGGCCGCTCGAATGGCACCGGAGGTTCGTGATGAGTCAGATACCCAATCAGCGCGTCGCCTATTTCAATGGCGAAATAATGGCCGAGAGCGAAGTGCGGCTGTCGTTCCGTGATCGCGGCTACAAATTCGGTGATGCGGTCTTTGATATGGCCCGCACCTTCGGCCACAAGCCCTTCAAGCTGAAAGAGCATGTGGACCGGCTTTATGATTCTCTGAACTACTGTCAGATCGATCCCGGCATCGATGCCGACGAAATGCTTCGTCTCAGCGAACAGGTGCTGGAAATCAACCTGCCGCTGTTGCCGCCTGACGGCGACTACTGGCTCGGCCAGCGGGTCAGCCGGGGTTTCGATAAGGTCGAGGACGAGGCACCCGACTATCCGGGCCCCAGTGTCATCATCGAGTGCACGCCGCTGCCGTTGAAAGCCAGGGCGCCGCATTTTCGTGACGGCATCAAGGTCATCGTGCCGTCGGTTCGGCGCACCCCGCCGAGCTCCCTCAGCCCTCGGGCCAAAACCCACAACTACCTGAATATGATCATGGGCGATCTCGAGGTTCATGCCCAGGACGACGATGCCTGGGCCGTGCTGCTCGATGAGAACGGCAACCTTTGCGAGGGCCTTGGCAGCAATATCTTCGTGGTTCGTGGCGGCGTCCTGCTGACCCCCCGGGAGAACTTTGTGCTGCCCGGCGTCAGCCGACAAACGGTCATCGATCTGGCCAGGGAGACGGGCATCGAAGTCCGCGAGACCGATATCGCCCTGTTCGATGGCTACACCACCGACGAGGCGTTTCTGACCTCGACCAGCCTGTGCCTTTGCCCGGTCGCCTCGATTAACGGCAACAAGGTGGGCAACGGCATTCCGGGGCCGGTGACCAAAATCCTGCAGGATGCCTTCTCGGCGCTGGTCAATCACGACTTCGTCGGCCAGTACCTGGCGCGGCTGGGTTAAGCATTAAGCCTCGGCGAGCAGCTTCTCCATGGCGAAGTTGGTTATTTCCACACCGTTTTGCTCGAAGGCGTTGTGGTTCACCACATGGAAACCCTGACGTTCGAAAAACGGCCGCGCGGTGATGCTCGCCTCGACAAACAGGCGGCCGAGACCAAGACCGCGCGCCGC
Source organism: Alphaproteobacteria bacterium (assembly GCA_046582535.1). GTDB lineage: Bacteria > Pseudomonadota > Alphaproteobacteria > JAAXGF01 > JAAXGF01 > JAYZAP01. The sequence continues at coordinate 1,454 of JAYGEF010000360.1, read as the reverse complement.
GTCCTCGATGGCCAGGTAGAGTCGGCTGCCGACGCCCTGGCGCACCGTGTCGTGGCGGCAAAAGAACATATCTATATGGCCGTCGTCCTCGAGGTCGGCGAAGCCAATGACCTCGCCACCGCGGATCCCGACCAGGGTGCGGCGCGAGATCATGCGTTGGTGCCAGGTCTCCGGGTCCGGCACCGCCGGCGCCCAAGCATCGACCTGGGCCGGGGAATAGTCCCCCAGATTGACCGTATGTATGGTCTCGTAGAACAGTTGGACGATGGCCTCGGCGTCGCTCCGCTGATAGTCGCGAATATGCATGATCAGTGGCGGGTCGGTTCGCCGTCGGTGGAGGTAGTGGGCTCGGCCGCGCTGTCGTCGGCCGGCTCTTCCCACGGGTAAAGCGGCTTAATGTCCCAGTCCGACGACGCCACCAGGGACTTGAGCGCATCGCAAAACACGATCAACCGGTCGTGGCTGATGGGAATGTTCATGGCTTGCTTACCGTCGGTGAGGATAAGGATCTTGCCACCTGGCGAGCCGTCGGCCGTCGCCGGAGCGTTACGAATGCGGATGGTCTTGACCAGGTAGCTCATGCGGCGCTCGACCTTGGGCAATGGCTTGTTCGACAGCGAGCCGTCCTGGCGAGCGTCGGACACCGCGCCCTCCTGCTCCATTTGCAGCACGTCCTTCTGGGCTTCGGGCGCCGCCTTGGCCACGGTCTTGCTCATGTCCTGGACGGTTTTCCCCAGCACCGGCCACAGCTTTTTGAACAATTGGCGGGTCAGGCCAAAGGCGTGTTCGGTGACCTCGCTATCGCGCACGAAGATGTAGATGCGATCCTCGTCGCGGGAATAATTGAGGTGATACTGTGAGATAGCCATGGCACGCCTGCGATTAATGGCAGGAGTCTATCATGAAGTTGTCCTGCCCCCCTATAACTGGTCCACATGGTTTGAGATATTCAACGACGATGTGGAGGTACGCTGCGGACCTTGCCGCAGTGGCGCTGGCACCTGGACGAGGTCTTCGTGAAGATCAATGGTGAGATGCATTACTTGTGGCGGGCGGTGGATCACGAAGGCGAGGTGCTCGAGGTTTTGCCACGAAGCACCGAGATTGTAAGGCTGCACTGGCGTTTCTCAAGCGGACGATGAAGCGCCATGGTCGACCAAGGGCCATCGTCACTGACCGTCTTCGCTCATACGGTGCGGCGATGAAGGTGATCGGTAACGCTGCCGCTCAGGAGTGCGGTCGCTGGCTCAACAACCGGGCCGAAAATTCGCATCAGCCGTTGCGGAGACGAGAGCGGGCGATGGCGAAGTTCAGGGACGTGAAGACCCTGCAAAAATTCTCCGCCGTCCACGCCTCAATCCACAACCACTTCAACCAAGATCGCCACCTCAACCGCCGCGACATCTTCAAGCAAAACCGCGCCGCTGCCCTGGCCGAGTGGCGCCAGCTTGCGG
>JAYGEF010000402.1:0-9930 GCA_046582535.1 Alphaproteobacteria bacterium | reverse complement strand
TCGCGCCTTCCAGGCCGGCACATGATCCCGGGCGATTTTCTTGAAGGGCAGGGTGTAGAGCTGCCTGACCCCGTCGTATTCGAGATGCTCGCCCTTATAGAGGCCGAAGTTGATGGCCTCGCGCTCTTTAGGGATATAGAGCGTGCCGAACACCCAGTCCTAGACCACCAGGATGCGCCCGAAGTTCTTGTCGAAGTGCCGGGGCTGGTCGCTGTGGTGAATTTGGTGCAGCGCCGGGCTGCTGATGATGTGTCGGATGTATTTGGGAAACGGCAGCCAAATATGGGAATGACGCAGGTGATAGCCGGCGAGAAAAAATACGAAGGTGCCGATATCCAGTTCGCTGACGGAAAAGGCGCTGACCGTGCCCAGGTAGGTATAGGCGAAGACACCCTTCACGAGGCCGACGAACAGCCCGACCCCCCAGGCATTGACGACGATGTCGACCGGGTGCATGCGCAACACCGTCAAGGGCGTCAGGACCGCCGCCGAGTGATGAATTTTGTGGAATTCCCACAACGCCGGAATCCTGTGCTCCAGGTAGTGGGCGAAGAACAGGCCGGTATCGACGGCAAACATGATCAACACGGTAAACGCCACCCGCGCGGTCAGGCTGGCTTCCACGCCGCCGCCGGCGGCGCCGAATACCGCTTCGAGACCGCTGACGACCCATAGGGCAACCACCGACATGTTGCTGAACAACCAGCCCAGCACCATGAGGTCGACCAGCCAGTTTATGGCGGCGTATTTGTAGTCGACGATCGCTGAGCGATGCAGGTAGATAGCCTTGGGAAAGCAGAATTTGAACAAGCCGCCCAGCGACCGTTTGCCGGGCTCGCTATCACGCAGAAGGTAGACTAGGGCCGTCAATACCACTGCGCCGAGGATGAACAACCAGTAGAACCGGTTGGTTGGCGCCGTCAGGTAGGTGACCGGGTTCACCGCTTCGACGAAGCGGCTGAAGAAAATGACGTAGTTTTCGAGGCTGAAAGACATTATCGGTACGCCGCCACCTATATCATGAAACCGCTCACGGCGCAGCCGCGCCGCTGTTAACCCGCCGGTAGATGTGGAATTCCTCGACCACGGCAATCCGCTCGTAGTTCCGCCAGATATCGACGAAACGCGGGTCGGTCGAGAAAAACGCGATGAAATCGAAGTCGATGCCGCCGTACCACGGCTTGTCGCGGCGCTCATCCAGCAGGATCACGGCGGGGGGCAGGGCGGTCAGGTCGGCGACCACCGTGTCGATGGTGTAGCGTTCGATTTTGCGCAGGCCCGGCGTCATCTCGCCGGCCTGCCGTGCGCGCACGTAGCCCGGCAGCAGCCAGAGCGATGCCGCCCGGGAAGACCACTCGACCTCCGCATAGGTCACCAGGGGAAAGCCGGTCCAGGTGTTCGACGATATGAAGTAGATCGCCTTCCCCGCCGCGTGCTGGCGCACGATCGGCACCAGGCGATCGAGATATTCGTTGTAATAGCCACTCAACACCAGGGGCCGAAGGGTCAGTCCGGCGAGGACGGCGATGGCCGCTAAAGTGAGGGCCAGGGGAAAGCGTGGCCGTGTGGTGGCCTCACGAGCATCGACAAGGGCGCCGATAACCATCAGGCCGAGGGCCATGATCAACATCGCCCGGGTTGGATGGATGTGATAGTTCCAGCCCTTCATCTGGGCCAGGTAGGCGATGAAGAAGCCAACGCCGGCGACCACGAAAACATCGCCGGCGAGGGCGAACCGCTGGCGCCGGCGGGTCAGCCCATGAACGATCAGCGTCCCTGGCAGCAGCCAGGCCTCGGGACGGTCCATGACGAAGCCGAGGGAGTTGCGGTAGGCGGCGTTGTAGACCTCCAGGGCGAAGGGCACCACGCGGCCTACGTAGTCCGGGGTGAAAATCAGGATCGACGCCAGATAGAGAGCGACAACCGCGGCCAGGGACAGGGTTTCCGCCCTCAACAGGCCGCGCGGATCGCGGCTATAGCTCAGGCGGTAAACCTCAAGCAGCACCGGCACCAGGAGAAAATGAGGTTTGATGGCGAAACCAAGAGCGGCGAGGGCGCCAACGAGAACGGCCAGCGCCATCGAGCACGAACGACGCTCGGCGCGCCGGATAGCCAGGGCCAGGTAGGGCATGGCCAGGGTGATCATCAGGGGCTCGCGCTGGCCGAAGTCGCCCGCCGGCAGGATTATCAGGACGAACGGGGCAACGGTCAGCAAGCCTTTGCGCAAGACCTGTTGGCCATGGAGCACCTGCCAGGTCAGCCCCAGGGACAGGGCGATCACGGCAAAGACATAGAGGAAGTAGGCATCGACCACGAACAGCCCGGTGAGGCGCGCCGCCGCCGCCGCCGGCACGGTCAAGTAGAGCATGAGCGGGGCGGGTTGACCTCGAAAAAGATGTCGTCGTAGGGCACGCCGCCGTCGAGCAGGGTGCCGGCGGCGTAGAGGTACCAAGCCACATCGTTATTGGCGGTCTGGCCCAGTCGCCAAATCACGCAGGCGAAAAATATCGCCGCGAGAAGCGCCAGTCCGGTTCGGCCGCGAAGCGCTCCCGGCGTGGTCATTCGGCGGTTGAGGCTGATTTTATTTCGGCGGGCTGGCGGTTATCGGTGTCATCGAAGCCGATCTGATCGCGCACCAGATAGAGCGGCCGCGCTTTGACCTCGGTGTACATGCGCCCGATGTACTCGCCGATGATGCCTAGGGTGAACAGGTTCAAGCCGCCGATCAGCAGCACCGAGACCATCAGCGAGGCATAGCCGGGAACATCGATCCCCATGATCAGGGTGCGGAGGACCAGATAGCCGGCATAGCTGAAGGCGATAATCGAAATTAACAGGCCGACGTAGGTCCACACCCGCAGGGGGAGCGAGCTGAACGAGGTGATGCCGTCGAGGGCGAAGTTCCACAGCTTCCAATAGCCCCACTTGGTGATGCCCGCCTCGCGCGGCTGGCGGCTATAGGGCACACCGATCTGGCGGAAGCCGGCCCAGGCATAGAGGCCCTTCATGAAGCGGTTGCGTTCGGGCAGGCGGCGCAAGGCCTCTACCACCCGCCGGTCGAGCAGGCGAAAGTCGCCGGCGTCGTTGGGAATCCGAATATCCGTGAGATGATTGTAGAGCCGGTAGAACCACTACGCCGAGGTCCCGCTTGGCCAAGCTGTCGCTGCGCCGCGAGGCCCGCGCCGCATAGGCCACATCGTAGCCTTCGCGCCACTTGGCATGGAGTTCGGGGATCAGCTCAGGCGGATCCTGCAGGTCGGCATCAATAATTACCACGGCATCGCCATGGGCATGGTCGAGGCCGGCGGAGAGGGCAATGTCCTTGCGGAAATTGCGCGACAGGCACAATACCTTGATGGACGGATTGCGCGCCCGGTGGGCCATCAGCCGTGCCACGGTGTCATCGCTGCTGCCGTCGTCGACGCAGACGATATCGTAGCCGCCGCCCAGATCGTCGAGCACCGGCTCGATACGCTCGAAGAAGAGGTCGACGCAGTCGGCCTCGTTGAACATGGGAACGACCACGGTGATATGGCCGCCGCCCGGCGCCGGAATGTCGCTGTTGCCTGCCATGGTGAGCGATGATGCCATGATGGGCGATGATGAAGTGATCGCGGGCACAACTCAACCCCGGCGTTCAGGGCCGCGCCTCGGTGTAGACGAACCGATGGTTCGACCAGTAGTTCCAGGTGAAGGTCACGGCGATGCTGCCGGCCTTGGCGACCAGCGGGTGGAGGAATTGCGCCAACAGCCAGATGGCGGCGCTGGCCAGCCCTAGTCCGACCAGGTTTAGGGCGACGAACAACAGCCCGCGAAGCACCGCCGTGCGGCCCCGGCTGGTGTCGCCGAAGGTCCAGTATTTATTGAGCACGTAGCTGTTGATGACGGCGACCCCGTAGGCCACGGCGTTAGCCGCCAGAAGCGGCCACAGGGCGACGTAATAGAGCAGGGCGAAGAGGGCGAAATCGATTGCCGTTTTGGCAACGCCGACAACGCCGAAGCGAACGATCCTCCCCCCATGGCGCCCCGATTCAACCATGCCTAGGCTTCTGATCTGGCAAGCAGGACTTCCGCCTGGGCTAGGTCGTCGGGGCGGTTGGCATTGAAGAACGGGTCGACCGGGTCGGCGGCGAAGTCGGCCACCGTCAGGCGATAGCGCGTGGTCCAGATATCGACCTTGCGAATGTCCTCATCGAATAGCGCGCGGCGCAGGTCGTGGCGCAAGGCCACGGGCCACAGGCCGAACACCGGGTGATGGCGGCCGCCGCTGGCGGCACAAGCCATGTCAGCGCCCTGGTCGGAGACGGCATCGACAAGCCGGGCTACGAGATCGCTGGGCAGAAAGGGTGCATCAGTGGCGAAACTCGCCACCCAGGCGCAGTCGGGCGCCTGCGCGGCGGCCCATTCCAGGCCGGTCAGCACCCCGGCGAGGGGGCCGGCGAAGCCGTCGATAACGTCGGGAATCACCGGCAGGCCGAAGTCGGCGAAACGCGCCGGATCACCGTTGGCGTTGATCGCCAGGGTCGCTACTTGGGGCTTGGTACGGTCGATGACCCGTTGGAGCAAGGTGGTGCCGCCGAGCATGGCCAGGGCCTTGTCGCCGCCGCCCATGCGCCGCGACAGACCGCCGGCCAGCAACACGCCGGCAACTGAACGGTCACTATTCCCAGCGGTCATATCTTGACCGCTGGCAAGCGCGACCGCGCGTCGCCGACCGTTCGGCGGGAGCCTGCGTGGCGATTGAACACCCATCAGCCATTCTTCATGGCTGATGGTAAAAGGCCCTCACGCGGCATCGTCGGCGCGGCTGGCTTTGCGGCCCATGTGGGCGGGTTCGTCCGCGACCGTGGCGCTGTCGGCGTCGTAGATAATGCGGTCCTCGCCGGCCAGGGCGACGAAGCGCTTGCCCTTGGCCCGGCCGATCAGGGTAAGCCCGGATGTGCGCGCCAGTTCGACCCCCCAGGCAGTAAAGCCCGAGCGCGATATGAGGATGGGGATCTCCATCTGCACGGTCTTGATGACCATTTCGCTGGTCAGCCGCCCGGTGGTGTAAAACGATTTGCCCGCCGGCGTCAGGCCCTCAAGGAACATGTAGCCGGCGATCTTGTCGATGGCGTTGTGGCGGCCGACGTCTTCCATGTAGAGCAGCGGCCGGTCCTCCTCGCACAGCACGCAGCCGTGGATGGCGCCGGCGGCGAGGTAGAGGCTCTCGGTGGTATTGATGGTCTTGGATAGGGCGTAAATCCACGACGTCTTGAGGATTGCCGTGGCATCGAGTTCGACGTTCTCGAAGCGCTCCATGACGTCGCCGAAGGCGGTGCCCTGGGCACAGCCCGAGGTCAGGGTTTTTTTCCGCAGCTTGTCCTCGAAGTCGGTCTTGCGCTCGGTTCGCACCACCACGGTCTCGATGTCCTCGTCGAAGTCGATGGCGGTGATGGTGTCGTCGGCGCGCAACATGTTCTGGTTCAACAGGTAGCCGACGGCAAGGTAGTCGGGAAAGTCGCAGATCGTCATCATAGTGACGATTTCCTGGCCGTTGAGATAAAGCGTCAACGGCCGCTCGACCACCACCGAGGTCTCGATGACCCGGCCCTCATGGTCGATGCCGGTGACCCGCTCGGTCAACCGCGGATTGGTCGGGTCGGGTTTCAACAGATAGCTGCTCATAGGGCTGAATATGGCGCGGAATCGGCGCGCCGCCAAGGCCCGCTGTTAGCGGTGCCGACGAACCGGAGATGAATGGGCCGTTCAGGCTGGTCTCAGGGCGGTGCTGGCACTGTGGGGCCATCGATCACGACAACCCTTGCCAATGGAGCCCCGTCATGAAAACGCCCTTGCTCAAGCCCGCCTTGCTGACCGCCGCTGTCGCCGCCGTCCTGGTTCTTGCCGCCCCGCTCGAAGCCGAGGCCCACAGCAGCGGCAAAGGCGGCAATGGAAACAGCTACAGCCGCCACAATGGCTTTCCCATGTTCGACTTCCGGTTCTTCCTGCCCCAGCGTTCATTCGATCGCCACCGCCAGGACCACCGGTAGTTCCAGGCCTTGCCCAAGCGGGCGGTGAAACGCATGCTCAGGCGCCAGCATTTCCGCCACATTCGCCACCTGACCCTGCGCGGCGATGTCTATCACGCCCGGGCCAAGGATTCCTTCGGCCGCAAGGTGTTCCTCAAGATCGACGCCGCCAACGGCTTGGTCATCCGCCTGCGCTATCGCCACTAGGTTCCGCCGGCTTGCCGCCATGGGAGCGCTCCGTTAGGGTCTGCCACGTTCAAGGCGGAAAAGGTGTTCTCCATGGCGGCTCGCCGCTTGTTGGCGATCATTTTACTGCTCGCGGGTCTATGGCCCGCAGCAGTCGTTGCCGAGTCACACGATCTCGACGCAGCGTTTGCCGAGATCGCTGAGCTTTACCGCCAGGGCCGGTTCCACGACGCCCTGCCGCTGGTCGAAGAAGCCCTGGCCGAGAGCGAGGCCCAGTACGGTCCCCATCATCCGGTTACCGCCAGCCTGCACAACACCATGGCGCTGCTCTACAAATCCCTGGGCCGTCTCGACGAGGCCGAGGTGCTCTACCGCCAGGTCCTCGCCACCTTCGAGGAGATATTCGGCCCCGAGCACCCGGATGTGGCCACGGCGCTCAATAATCTGGCGGCGCTCTACCGCAGCCAGGGAAATCTCGATCAGGCCGAGGCGCTGTACCATCGGTCGCTGGCGATCTGGAAGAAGGTACTCGGCCCCAACCATCCGGACGTCGCCATCAGTCTCAACAACCTGGCCGAAGTCTATCGCGAGCGCGGCCAGTTCGCCGAGGCCGAGGTCATGCAGACCCGCGCCCTCGACATTCGCGAGCGGGTGTTCGGCCCCATGCACACAGATGTGGCGGCCAGCCTCAACAATCTGGCCAAGCTCTACCAGTCCATGGCGCGCCTCGCCGAGGCCGAGCCGCTGTACATGCGGGCGCTGTTTATCATCGAGAACATGTTCGGCCCCGACCATCCCAACGTCGCCACCATCGTCAACAACCTGGCCGGGCTGCACCAGGAAATGGAACGGCCGGTGACCGCCGAGGGGCTCTACCACCGGGCTCTCGACATGCGCCGCCGCCTGCTTGGTCCCGACCATCCCGATGTCGCCCAGAGCCTCGACCAGCTGGCGTCGCTGATGACCATCCAGGACCGCTTGGACGAGGCCGAGCCCTTGTACAAGGAGGCGATCACCGTGCTCGAGCGCTCCCTCGGCCCAGGCCACGCCAGCCTCGCCCAGAGCCTCGACAACTACGCAATTCTGCTACGCGCCACCGACCGGCCCGACGAGGCGGCGGCCCTCAAGGACCGCGCCAACGCGATCCGCGACGGCGCAGTGACGACGCAATAACATTCGCTGATAGAACAATCCCCATGGTCGTGGGCACTGGGCATCGTCAATGTCCTGCTATAGTACTATGGCATTCCAGTCCCATTTTTTGGAGTGATCGGTGGAGCGGAGGCTTGTGGCTATTTTGGCGGCCGATGTGGTCGGCTATTCGCGCCTGATTGGCGCGGATGAAGCCGGCACGCTTGCCGCCCTGCACGCGCTTTTGAAGGACTTGGTCGAGCCGACGCTGAAAAGCCACCGTGGCCGCATCGTAAAACTCATGGGCGACGGACTGCTGGCCGAATTCGCAAGCGTCGTCGACGCCGTGTCGGCGGCGGTCGATATCCAAGAAGGGACGCCGGCGCTGACCGCGCATATGTCGAAGGATCAGCGCGTCGCGCTTCGCATCGGCATCAACATCGGCGATGTCGTGGCTCAGGATGGTGACCTCTTCGGTGACGGCGTGAATATTGCCGCGCGATTGCAGGAATGCGCCAATGCCAATGGCATAGCGATTTCCGAAGACGTGCATCGCCACCTTCGCGGCAAATTGGATTTTCCCTTCGAGGACGCCGGCGAGAAGGTCCTGAAGAATATTGCGGAGCCGGTGCGAGTTCTGCTCTGGCCGGCCTCGGTGACACAGGGCGATGAGCCTGAGCCGGATCCGCCGCCGACGTTGCCCGACAAACCATCCATCGCCGTGTTACCTTTCGTGAACATGTCGGGCGATGCCGATCAGGAATACTTTTCCGACGGCATGACCGAGGATTTGACAACGGCCTTGTCGCGCTTTGACGGGTTGTTTGTGATCGCGCGGAACTCGGCGTTTACCTACAAGGGCGAGGCGGTGGACGTGACACGGGTGGGGCGGGAGCTTGGCGTCCGCTATGTTCTGGAAGGCAGCGTTCGGCGCTCGGGGAACCGGGTTCGGATCAACGCCCAATTAATCGACGCCGGGGCCGATCGGCATGTCTGGGCGGAGCGGTTCGACCGACAAATCGATGATGTTTTCGAATTGCAGGACGACATCGTCGCGCGCATCGCGTCGACTGTTGGGCCCGAAATCACTTTGGCCGAAATCGAGCGCGCGCGCGGCAAGCGACCGGACACCCTTGACGCGTGGGACCACTACTTGCGGGCGATCGCCGCGTATCACAGGATGACCAAGGATGATGTCGACGCCGCGATTTCTCTTTTGGAAAAGGCGATTGAAGTCGAACCCGAGTTCGCCAACGCGTATGCCCTGCTTGGCCTTTGTCACGCCCAAATTGGGGCGCGTGGATGGGTTCGGCCAGTTCGCCAGGCGTATGAGGACTCCCGGCGTTTCGCCGAGGAAGCGGCTCGACTGGCGCCATCAAGCCCGGAGACCAATCAGGCTTTGGCTTTCGTGCTGAACATGACCGGGGAAGCTGAACAAGCCATTACGGTCGCGCAGCGCGCGATCGATCTAAATCCAAATTATGCGGAAGCCTATGCGGCCCTTGGCCATGCTCTCATTTTTTGTGGCGATCTGGAGGAGGGATTGGCTGCCTGCCATCGGGCGGAACGTGGCAATCCGCGCGACTCTCGGGGAAGTTTGCTGTTTGTCGCGATAGGACATGCCCATTTTATGCTCGGCGATTATGAGCAAGCGATCGAGGTGTCAAAAAAATGTCTTCACCAGGATCCCTCGGTGTTTGGCGCCATGGTAACCCTGGCCGGATCCTATGCCTGCCTGGATCGCGAGGCGGACGCCAAGCGTTCGATCGATGGGTTGCTTCGCCTCATTCCCCGCTACAACCTTCGCGCCGTGCGCAAGAACCCGATGTTCGTTCATCCCGAACTTATCGAAAAGCTGATCGACAGCCTGCGTCTGGCCGGGCTGCCCGAGTGATTGCCGGCTAGCCGGGCTCTTCCGGGGACTGGCGGGCGCCGTCCGGTATCACCACGCCCGCCAGCTTGCGCGATGTCCCGATATGGGCCGAGGCGGCGATGTCGGGCGGCTCGTCGAGGGACCCGCCCTTGATGCTGAGGGTCGGCTCGGCGCCCTCCGCATCCTGGTGCCACAGGCGCGAGCCGCAACTTGGGCAGAAGGCGAATTTGACCCAGTTGCCGCTGTCGGCCGGGCGGGACCAGAAATTGGGCTCGCCCTGGGTCACGCGAAACCCGGATTGGGCAACAATGATCGAAATGCCGAAGGCCGACGACGACTGCTTGCGGCACTCCCGGCAATGGCAGACATAAACCTCGATGGGTTCCTCGGCGCTTTCGTAACGCACTTCGCCGCACTGGCAGCGCCGGTTCTCATGCCCTGCGTCCTTCCCGGTCGTAGGTCATGCCGTTGGTCATGTTCGAGGGGTCGCGCAGGGCCGTCATCTCGCCGCTTGCCGTTCAAGGCGTAAATGCCCGCCCATACCGGCTGCGGTTCGCCGCCCTTGCCGAGCGGCAGGATTATTGCGGTGACGCCGCTGCGCACCGGTCCCTGGCCGGGAACCAGGGGTCCCTCCCCTTCGATGCGCGTGGTGGCCCCGACCATCACGCCGGGAACATCCGTGATCGCGTTGTTGGGACCCGTCTCGCCCGGGAAGGGCAGCCCGAGATC
>JAYGEF010000119.1:0-8906 GCA_046582535.1 Alphaproteobacteria bacterium | reverse complement strand
GCCATGCCGCAGCCCTGGCAACCGCCTTCCAGACTGAGATGAACCACGTGGTCCTCGACCGCCACCAGGGCAATGTAGCCGCCATGGGCGGCAACCGCCGGATTGATTTTGTCGTCGAGCAAGGCCTTGACCGCCACGGTTTCCGGATCGTCAAGGTCGAGACCACCGTGAGACACGGCCTCAGGCGGCGCAGGGCGGGTGAACTCAACAGCGGTGACGTCGGGCAGGTAATGGCGAATGGTGTTCTCGACGCGGATCTGCAGGCTGAAAGCCGGCAACGCCAGGCCCCGGTCCACCAGTTCGAGCCGTGCCACCCCATCGGTTACGTCATGAAATACAATGTCACCGCCCTCGGCGGCGATGCCGGCGCGAATGCGCTCCTCGATCAGCAGGCGGATCTCGCCGGCGAGCAGGTCGTCGGCGTCGAGCACGGTCGGCTTGCTGGCCAGAAAATGCTCCATGATGATGCCGAAGATGGCCGGCTTGAGGAGCTGCCAATCCGCATCGAGAGTCTTGCTTACGGTGACCGCTTCGCTGTCGAGAACGATCTCGGTGACCGCCTCGAGCTGGAACAACCGCGCCGCCAGCGGTGACCGCTGGGCCGCCGCCTCGTCACTGTTGGTCATGGCCTCGCCGTCAAGCACGGCACGGCCGGGCAGGAACTTCAGGACATGATCTTGGTCGGTGGTTTCGGTTTGAATGAACATGGCAATGATGATGGGGCGGGAGCGGCCAGCTTCAATAGCACAAAGCGCCCATATCACGAATTGATGATGAAATCGGCATCCGTGGCCGTGCCTCGAGCACTATCGGCCTGGATGGCCCTTGGCAAGCCAAAGCGGCGGTGCCGGAACGAGTCCGGCATGAGCGGTTCAGCCGTATCACGTTCCGCTATTCGCTGGCGGCGTTGAAGTGCTCGGTGGGGATGCTCAGCAAGTCCACGGCGGAATCACCGATCATCGCAACCCCGACGATTATGCTGAGGGCAAGGGAACCGGCAAGAAGCGCATACTCAATCGCCGTCGCACCTGAAATCTCGGCCCGATATCGCTTTAACACCACCCATGCGCAAGCGACGAAATTAGCTGCAAAACCATGCATCGCCGTCAACCTGTTAGCTAATTGATGCAAAATTCAAATTTGTACATCACCGCAGGTTAATAACAAAAACCCTATCATAATTACGCATTCGGCGTACCGGTTTTTGGATAACAAGAGCGCCAAATCGCACCTCGAGGTCCGGCGCGGTCAGTCGCCGGCGAGCGGGAAGGTCAGCGGCGACAGTTCATCGGCGCGCCGGCCCTGGTGATCGCGCGACGGCACCTTGTCGAGAATCCGGCGCTGGGTGTCGCTGACATGATCCGCCGCTTCGTCGAAATCGAGACCGACGACGCGATGATTGTCCACCACCTGGAGCCCGTCCACATAGACATCGCGCACGGCCCGGTCAGCGGCCGTGTAGATCAGGCAGCGAATCGGATCGTAGACCGGCCGCATAGACGGTTCGGTCACATCGATGAGTACGATATCCGCCTTGGTGCCCGGCGCCAGTCGGCCAATGTCGTCCCGCAGCAAGGCCTTGGCGCCACCGATGGTCGCCGCATGGAAGACATCGGCGGCCTTGAAGGCATACATATCTTCGGCCGCGACCCGGCCCATGACCGCTGCATGACGCATTTCCTCGATCATGTTGTGGGGGTGGCAATCGGTGCCGATGCCCAGGTTGATTCCGGCGTCGATATAGGCGCCGAAGTTTTCCAGAGTGATGCCGTAGCGGCTGAACACGGTCGGACAATGGGCCACGGAGGTGCCGGTCTCGGCCAGCAGGCGGATGTCGTCGCGGCTCGACCAGTGCATCCAGGAATGATGGTCGAGGAAGATGCCGTGGCCGATGGTGGTGCGCGGCCCGAGAATGCCCAACTCATGGAGCCACTGGATCTGGGTCTTGCCGTGGCGCCGGGTCATTTCGAGGAATTCCATGGCCGACTCGCCGGCATGAAGCTGGTACGGCAGGTCGCGCTCCTCGGCCGCCGCCAGACTGTCCTGCATCAGTTCCGGCGTGCAGGTGTCGATGGTCCCCGGCGTCACCATGGCGGATATGCGCCCCGAGTTGTGGCCCCAGGCCTCGTCCATGACCGCGAAAGCCCGGTCGAAGGCCGCCTTGCCGCCGTCCTCGGCCCACTCGTATTTGAGCTGGTAGCCATTGTCGGAATACCACCGGGCCGAGGCGTAGAACGGCGACAGATAGCCGCGCAGGCCGCTATCGACCATGGCCTCGAGCCAGCCGGGGAACGGATCGCACATATCAACTGCCGTGGTGACTCCGGACAACAGCAGCTCGCAGTAGGCAAACCGGGCGTTCCACGCCTTGTCTTCGGGCTCGGGCGCGAACAGGTTCCAGCCGTCGTAGAGGGCGCTCATGTAAAATTTCGGATTGCCGAGTTCCTCGCGCACGCCCTTGAACACCGGCATGGTCGAGGTGTGGTTATGGATATCGACCAGACCCGGCATGACACAACGACCGGCGCCGTCAATCTCGGTATCCACCGCGCCGTCATAGCCCTTGCCGACAAAGGTGATGGCGTCGCCGGCAAACACCACGTCGGCGCCCTGCAAGTACTGATGGCTCCCGGCCCCGGCGTCCCAGCCGATAACCCAGTCGGCGTTGCGAATACATGTAATGGCGGTCATGGCGCCAGCCCTCCAGAAATACGATTACCAGTCAGCCAATGGTGGACCCGGCGCAGGGCGCGGGCAAGCCCCCTCAGTCGGACCGTTGGGCCAGTTGGCTGACGTTGGGCAGATCGCCCAGCCTATTCATCAGGTCATCGGCCCGATTCACCCCGGACAGCGATACCCCGACCCCGGCAGCGGTCAGAACATCGGCGGCCCAGGTGTTGCAGGTATTGAACAGATGAAACTCACCATGGGCGGCATAGAACCAGCTGTCGGCATAGAGACCTTGTGCCACATGTCCGGCGCGGCCGCCGTCGGGACGGTCGAAGCTGGCGTCGATCTTTGCCACCAGGCGTTGGAGCGCCGCCGTGCTCAAATCCATGGTCAGCACTTCGACATCGCCGTAGTGATCTTGCGGCGGTCGCGGCAAGCCGGCGACATGCATCACCGCCGGCGTCGGCGTCAGGGCGGCAGCCAGTGTCACGCTTAAATCAGGGTCCGGGGACGGGTAGAACTCGCGGTCACCCCAGCCGAACTCGAGAAACGCGGCGTCGGCAAAATCCTCAACCTCGGGGATCAGCCCCGGCGGCAGCGCATGGCGCGGCAGCACGATACTGGTATGCCAGCCGTTGCTATAGACATAGATGCCGTGTACCGGCCCGCCCTCGCCGCTGACCGGCAGCGGCTGAGAGGTCGAGGCGCAGGCGGCAAGCCAGGAAACACAGACCAGCCAGGCAAATCGCCGCACTACAGCGACATGTCCACGTCCAATGGGTAGGCGGGGCGCTCGACCTTCTCGAACGGGAACAGGCTGTAGTCGGAACTGGTCACGCCAACGCCATCGCATTCGATGATGTGCTTGGCGATGGGCTCGAACCCGGCGCGGTAGTGAACCCGCGACTTGAGCATGAGGTAGCGCTTATGGGTCGGCTCGATACCGACCGAGCGGAAGCAGCCGAGATCCCAGGGTTCGTGATTGCTCTCGGTGATGACGATCTCGATCTTGCCGGTATCGAGCACCACCGTGCGCCCGAGATAGGCGCGGGTGCCGGTCATCATCGGTCCGGTGACGGTGAACTGGCCGTCGGTAATGGCCCGCACCCGGCCGGTCACCTCCAAGGGCTCGCCCTTGCGCTGGATGGTCGGCATATCGACCTTGCCGCCGAGAGGCAGGGTTACCGTGGCCCCGACCCCGGCGGCAATCAGCGTTTCCACCGCTTCGGCGTCGCGAATGGCGAACACCGCCACGTCTTCGAGCCCCTGGCGCATGATCTCGGCAAGCACGGCGGTAGTGTCCTCGGTGCCGCCCGAGGCGCAGTTGTCGGCATGGTCGATGAGCAGGATGGGGCCTTCCGTGAACATTTTCGCCTTGGCCACGGACTTGGCCAGGGGTTCGGAATCCCATACAAAATCGGCGCGCTTGTCCCAGGCCTCGCCGAGAATACCGTCGGCGGTGGCCCGGGCCGCCGCCTCGTCGCCATCGGCCACCACCACCACCGACAGGCCGGGCCGGGGAATGTCGGCCAGGGGAAAGCCGCCGAATACGGAAACATCGAGCACGTCGCGGGCCTCGGCCTCAAGGCCCCGGTCGACCAGATCCTTCATGGGGCTGACCGCCGTATTCATGCACAGGGTATGGGCCAGCATGGGCCGCCGGCCCCAGGCCATGACCGGCTTGATCGAGCCTTCCAGGGAGCGCCGCATAATTTCCCCGGCCCGCGCCCCGGTGCTGTAGGTGTCGATATGGGGATAGGTCTTGTAGCCGGTCAGCACCGTGCAGTTGTCCATGATGTCGTCGGTGATGTTGGCGTGAAGGTCGAGGGCCACGGCGATGGGCAGGTCGGGGCGCATGGTGCGAATGCGCTTGAGCAAGGTGCCCTCGCCGTCGTCGGTGGTCTCGGCCACCATGGCGCCGTGGAGTTCAAGACAGAGCACGTCGCAACCCTTGTCGATCTCCTCGCAAATGGCATCGGACATGGTCTGGTAGGCCTCGGCTTCAACCGGTGCGCTAGGGCTCGCGGTACCGGCAATGGGGGTGACGATATCGCCGCCGGCTTCCGTGAAAATATCGAGGAAGGCGGCGAGGCAGGTGTTGGTGCCGCCATAGGCGTCGATAACCCCCTGACCATAAGCCGGACCGCCGGGTCCGAAGCTCGATAAGGGCGTCGGCACCGGCGAGAAAGTATTGGTCTCATGGCTCATCATGGCAACGACAACACGCATGGAATTATTCCTTATTTATAGAAAGTTATATGGCTTTATTAATCTGACGACTCATAGCGACGATTTCGATCTCGATCATCAGATCAGCTTGCGTCAGGAAGGCAAGCGGGATGCCCGTCGAGGTCCCCGCCGGCTCACTGTAGTAGGACGAACGCAGGGCCTGATTGGCAACGATAACATCCGGCCCGGTCTCGCCTTTATAGAAGGCGTTCTGCTTGACCATGTCGTCCATGGTCAGGTCGAATTCGGCCAGCACAAGGCGAATGAATTCCATAGTCCGCTGGGTCTGGTCGAGCAGTTCGCCCGGGTCCATGACCGCCCCGAATTGGTCGAGGGGAACTTGTCCGCCGACCACCACCACATCGCGGCATTTGACGCCCATCTGGTAGGGCAAGGGAATTGGCCAGTCCCAGGTGCCGTCGGGCCAGGCGTACTGACGCGAAATGTACGAACCGTCTTCCGCCCGCATGGCCCAGACCTCGACCCGGGTCATTTCGCCGGCGGGCAGGTTGGGCGTCGGCAGGCCCGTGGCCGGCGGTCCGGGATTATTGAAATAGGCGCCCCGCGCTATCGCCGCATCGGTCCAGCTGTCGATGGTTCCGTCACCCCGGAACCAGATATTGAATTTGATGGCATCGTCGACGTCGGCCCCCATGGCGGCCAGGACCAGGCCCATGTTGTCCATGACCGCCTTGGTCTGGGCGACCATGTCGCCTGCGTGGCACAGGGTGCCATCAGCATCGTGGGGCGTCTGGCCACCGACCCAGAGGTGCTCAGCGCAACGAAGACCATGATTGAACGGCGCCGGCAGTGCCATCAGTTCCGGCGGGTTGGCCGTGGTCCGGGGGAGATGACCGCCATCCTCGCCAAGCATGGCCACGGCCTCGATTTCCACCAGCATTTCCGGGTAGGCGAGCCAGGGCAGCGGCACCAGGGTGATGGCCGGGCCGGTCTCAACCCCACGGTCCACCAGATGGCGGCCGATATCGGCGAGGAACGCCTGCTCATCGACGCTACCATCGTTGACGTAGAAGGCGACCAGCTTGACCACATCCGACAGCGCCGCATCGAAGCCCGCCAGCACGGTGCCGATGTGGCGCACCGCCATAGCCGTCTGGGCCGCCAGGTCGTAGGGGTTGAGGCGCATGCCGGCCTTGTCCTTATCGACCTGACCGCCGACAAAAATCAGTTCACCCGACCGCACGCCATGCTGATGGGACAGATGTATCAGCCAATCCCAATGCCCCTCCGGCCAGTGGAAACTGCGTTCAGGCATGGCCGTCCCCGGCCGCCTGGAGGCCGTCATGAATCCACTGGTAGAAGCGGTCCAAGCCGAGTTCCTGGGGCATCACCACACCGGCCTCATGGCGTCGGCAGTGCAGGCCTTTCTGATTAAGCTCGCAGGCCGCGGCATCCTGCTCCACAACGAGTGCCGCGAACTCGGTAACTTTATCGACGTCGAAATCCTTGTGGGCCATGGTCTCGTCGCGAAACAGCCAATCCACCGTAAGGCGCGTGGTTTCCGGCCCCAGGGGCAACATATGGATAATCCGGGCGTAATCCACGTGGCCGACGACAATGAAGTTCGGCGACAACGCGCCGTAGCTGTGGCCGTTTTTTTGTTCGTCCTCGGTCAGGTCCGGAAACCAGGGCAGCGTGGTTTTGCCATCCATGGACCAGGTCACGGCGCCCTCGGCCAGGCGTCCCTGCCCCTCATCGGGTCTCAGCTTGGTCCGGCCATAGTAGGGCACGACACGGCACAGTTCCGGATGAATGCCGGGACAGTGGTAGCACTCTGTGAAATTCTCCCAGAAGACCTTCCAGTTGCATTTGACGTCCCTGACCAGGCGATGGCCGACCCGGGTCTGGTCGAGATTCCAGTTACGCATTTTCTCCACGGACGGCGCTAGAGCGGCGTCGAAGCTGTCCCCATTGTCTTCGTCCAGGTTGATGAAAATATGACCGGCCCATTCGCCGATGCCGACGCGATACAGGGAATACTTGCTGGCGTCGAAAGCCTTGCAGGGAATCTCGAGGGGCGTCCGCTCGAGCTTGCCGTCGAGGCCATAACTCCAGGCGTGGTAGGGGCAGATGATCTGATCTGAAGGGAACGTGCCACTGGCCTGCTGGCAAAGCTCGGAACCGCGATGGCGGCAGGTGTTGTAGAACGCCTGCAGACGTCCCTCCTGATCACGGGTGAGGATGACGCTCTGGTCGCCGACCTCGACGACCTTGAAGGAACGGGGCTCCGGCACCTCGTCCACCGAGGCGACGCAGAGCCAGTTTTTGTACCAGAAGGTCTCCAGTTCCCGGCGGTAATGGTCGGGGTCGTGATAGTAGTGGGTTGGGAGCGTCTCGTGGAGCGCTTCACTTGCCTGGCGGTCACTCATTTCGCTTTCCTTCGGTTCCGGGCGGGCTGTTTTGTTTGCGAGCCCTGACTGCTTGATGCAATCTGCGCCCAGAGGCCACCCGTTGTCCAATCCGCCCTACAATCCCGGAGCATTACGTCATGTCCTATCCCCTGCCCGATAACGCCCGCGCCATTCAAGCCAAGGTCCGCGACTTCGTCGACAACATCGGCATTCCCCGCGAACTCGAGTGTGAGGAGAACCCGGCGGAAGCGGAGAAGTACTTGGAAGGCAATATGGCATGGGCCAAGGAAAACGGCCTGTGGGCCATGACTCTGCCGAAGGATTTGGGCGGCGGCGGCCTGAGTTTCCTCGAGCAGGTCATTGTCAACGAGCAGGCTGGCCGCGCCACCAACGGCCAGGGCCGCTGCTACTCGTCACCGCCGCGTTATCTGGTCGAGGTCGCCACCCCTTATCAGATGGAGACCTGGATCAAGCCGCTGATCGAAGGCACCCGGAAGCATTGTTATGCCATTACCGAGGAAGGCGCCGGTTCCGATGTCGACGCCATCGCCTCGACGGCCAAAAGATCGGGCAACGGCTATACCCTTAACGGCGTCAAATGGCATACCACCGGCGGCGGCCGCGGTGATTTTTTCATTTTTCAGGCGAAATACGAGGACGGCGAACACGCCGGCGAGCACGGCCTGTTCTTCGTCGACAAAGACTCCGACGGCATCAGCGTGGTGCGCACGCCGAAATACATGCACACCCACGGCGAACATCCGATCTTCGAGTTCAAGGACGCCTTCGTGCCGGCCGACAACATGATCGACCCGGCGGCCGACGCCATGCACTGGACCCACGAGTGGTTCCGGTATGAGCGCCTGATGATCGCGGCGCGCTGTTGCGGCGCCGCCAGCCGGCTGATCGACGAGGCCAGCAAATTCGCCCAGGAGCGCATCGTCTACGGCCAGCCCATATCGGAGTATCAGGCCATCCAGATCATGCTCGCCGACAGCCTGACCGAGCTGTGGGCGGCGCGGCTGATGACCTATCAGGCGGCCGAGGCCATGGATCGCGGCGACGACGTCAAAGTGGTCCACGGCCAATGCGCCATGGCCAAGCTCTACGCCTCGGAAATGGCCGGCCGGGTGGCCGACAAGGCGGTGCAGATCTTCGGCGGGCGCGGCTACATGTCGGAGAACGTGGCCAACCGCTTCTTCCGCGAAGTGCGGGTTGATCGCATCTGGGAAGGCACCAGCGAGATCCAGCGCATCATCATCGCCAATCAACTCTACAAACGCGGTCAGGAGGTACTGACCGGCTGAGGCTAGCCGTGCTAGGTTTGGTGGTCTGACAAAGGGGGAGACATGGATTTCACCGGCAAGAAGATTTTGGTCACCGGCGCCAGCCGCGGCATCGGTCTGGCCACGGCGCGGGCATTCCTCGACTGTGGCGCCACCGTCGCGGTTAACGGCCGCACAGCCGAGTCCGTCGACAAAGCGCTGGCCGAGTTGGGCGCTGAGCGCACGGTGGCGGCGCCCGGCGATTTGGTCGACAAGGCCGGCTGCGACGCGGTAGTCGGCGCCGCCCTCCATGGCCTCGGTGGTCTCGACGTGCTGGTCAACAACGCCGGGGTGTTCAGCCATACCCCGG
>JAYGEF010000112.1:0-11638 GCA_046582535.1 Alphaproteobacteria bacterium | reverse complement strand
ATAACTCACCGCGTCGCCGGCCCCGACCCGGCCAAGGATCGGGGCCAGGTTGACGATTGAGCCGCTCCGTTGTCCCTTCATGGTAAGCACCGCGTGCTTGCAGCCGAGAAACGTGCCATCCAGGTTGACCCCCATGATCCGGCCCCAGCCCTCGGGCTTGACCGCATCGAGGTTGTCCTCGTCCTGAGCGATGCCGGCGCCGTTGAGCAGGCCGTCAAGGCGTCCAAACTCGGCGGTGACGGTCGCAAGGACGCCGATCCATTGATCTTCGCAGGTGACGTCGAGGGGCTGAAAGCGGCCGGCGTCGCCAAGCTCGGCGGCGACCGCCTGGCCCGCGCTCACATCGATGTCGCCGACCACGACCCGGGCGCCCTCGGCGGCGAACAGCCGGGCGCAGGCGGCGCCGATGCCGGAGGCACCGCCGCTAATGACAATGACTTTGTCGTGGAGCCGGCTCATGCGGTCATGCCCCCGTCGATCACGAACTCGGCGCCGGTGGCGAAGCTCGACTCGGCGCTGGCCATGAACAGGACCATGCCGGCAATTTCGTCGGCTGTGCCCATACGCCCGAGGGGCTTGCCGGCAAGCCAGGTCTGGCGCAATTCCTCGCGGCCCTGGAAGAAAGTATCGAGCATGGGGGTGTCGATGACGCCGGGGTGGAGCGAGTTGCAGCGGATCGGATCACCAGCCAGGGCAAAGCCATCGGCCACTGCCTTGGTCATCACCCGCACCGCGCCCTTGCTGGCGTTGTAAGCACAGAGCTGGCCGTTGCCCTTGAGGCCGGCCACGGATGACAGGTTAACGATCGAGCCATAGCCGGCGCGGCGCATGGCCGGCGCTGCCGCCTGGCAACCGTAGAAGGTGCCGTCCACGTTGACCGCAATCATGCGCCGCCAGTCCGCAAGGCTGGTGTCTTCGACCGAGCCGTCGAACACGATGCCGGCGGCGTTGACCAGCACGTCGAGGCGGCCGAACGTCTGCTCGGTGGCGGCCACCGCCGCCGTCCATTGCTCGCGGTCGGTGACGTCGAGGCGCTGGAAGGTTGCACGAGCGCCGATTTCGGCAACCATGGCCGCGCCGCCGGCGTCGTCGATGTCGGCGATCATCACCCTGGCGCCCTCCTGGGCAAAGCGCCGTGCCGACGCCGCGCCGATGCCCGAAGCACCGCCGCTGATCAGCGCGACCTTACGGTCAAGACGACCCATACTCCCCGCTCCTCTTATGCCTGCCGCACTCTGGCACAGGGATCATCCGGTTTGAAGTGTGATGGCTTTGACGGGGCTTGCCGCGTCGTCTACCTATTAGGCCGAAATTCTTTGGTGAGGAGCGGTTATGACGACGATCGAGCAGGAACTGGCGGCGCGGCCCATGGCGACCCCGGTGGTGTTGTACCGGGAAAACGTGCTGGCGGAATGGATCGACGACAATGGTCATATGACAGCGGCGGCGTATATGGCGGCGTTCACCACCGCCGGCGATGCCTTCCTCGACTACATCGGCTTGAGCACCAAGCGCATGGCCGAGACCGGCTTCACGTCCTTTGCCCTCAACTCGAAAATCAGCTTCCTGCGCGAAACCTTCAAGGGCGTGCCCCTGCGCTTCGAGACCCGGCTGGTCGACCTGTCGACCAAGGTATTTCATCACGCCACCGCCATGATCGATGAGACCGACGGCCAGCTTCTCGCGGTGACCGAATACCTGGAAGCCTGTGTCGTCGCTGAAACCCGGCGCATCGCCACCATGCCCGCGGCCCAGTACGAACACCTCACGGCCATGCTGGCGGCGCACAAGATGTTGCCCGGTTTGCCCGGCGTTGGCGAGGCCATCGCCGTACGCCATCCAAAAAGCTGAAAAAAAGTGCCGCAATAACTTTAACTTGGCGTTTACCTTAGGTATCATCATTGCAACCAAGTGGAATCGCCGGCGTCAATTACGGCGTAGCGGGTCCAAAGGGGGCATGAATGTCCACCCTAGGCTCGGAAACGCCTGGGCAGTTTTTTAACGGCGGGGAGCCGAGGGAAACACCAGGCGAGATTACAGTGTTGGAGGCAGCACCGGGGACGGCGATAACCGTTCCCCATGGCACGTTGTTGCTGGTGGCCGACTTTGCCCGCCAGGGCGCCGATCTGCTGCTGACCGGCCCTGACGGCCAGCAAGTCCTCATCGAGGGCTATTTCGCCTCTGAAAACCCACCATCCCTGACCACCTCCGGCGGCGCCGTGTTGGCCCCCGAAATGGTGGCGCGTCTCGCCGGGCCCCTGGCGCCGGGCCAGTACGCCCAGGCCTCCGGCGAGACCGGGGCGACGGCCGTTGGCAGCGTCGAGACCATCGAAGGCACGGTCACGGCGATTCGCGCCGACGGCAGCCAGGTTATCCTGGAAGTCGGCTCACCGATATTCCAGGACGACGTCATCGAGACCGGGTCGGGCGGCGCGATCGGTCTGGCCTTTATCGACGACACCACGTTCTCGCTCGGCGAAGACAGCCGCATGGTGATCGACGAACTGATCTACGACCCGGCGACCGGCGACGGCTCCATGTCCCTGGCCGTCATCCAGGGCGCCTTCGTCTTCCTCACCGGCGAGATCGCCGGCAGCGGCGACGACGCCATGATGGTGACCACGCCGGTGGCGACCATCGGCATTCGCGGCACCAAGGTGGTCGGCTACGCCGCCCAGGAGGGCGAGCTGAACACCGTCACCCTGTTGCAGGACGACGACGGCTCGGTCGGCACCATCATTATCAGCACGCCGATCGGCCAGATCATCCTCGACGCCACCAACTACGAAAACAACGCGGTGTTTATCAGCAGCTCCGGCGCAGCCCCGGTGATCGGCAGCTTTTCCCCGAGCCAGTTTGAAAACCTGTTCGGCCCGCCCTGCGTATCCACCAGGAAACCCAGCGCAGCTACGAGCGCCGTCAGGACCAGGAAGACGACCAGGAAGAGGACGATGACGCCTCGGCCGATGAGCCGGCCGGCGAACCCGCTGAGGAAGACGTTGCTGCCGCCGACGAAGCGGCGGCGGAACTGGGCGCGATCGAGCCGGCGGGCGGCGGCGATGCCCTCGGCGAGCTTGTCGAAGTTCTCGCCGGCATCACCTTCGAAAGCGTCAATATCGACGACGGTGGCCTGTTCAGTATCGATACCCTGGAAGCCGAGGAGATTTCTGATGGCGGCGGGTTCGACATCAATACAGGCGAGCCGACGACCGAGGGCAGTGATGCGTCCGTCGAGGAGAGCATCCCCGATGGCGGCGCTTTTGAGATTTCGGTTGGCGGCGACGAAACCCTGCCCGAGGAGATTTTCGAAGACCCCATAGAGGAAATCCTCGATCTGATCATCTTCGGCACGGCCGGGCCGGATATTCTCACCGGCGGGCTCGGCAACGACCAGATCTTTGGTCTCGGTGGCAACGATTTTCTCGATGGCGGTGCCGGCAATGACATCCTCAGTGGCGGCGATGGCGACGACCAGGTGTTCGGCGGCGCCGGAAACGACACCCTGATCGGTGGCTCGGGGGCGGGCAACGACGATTACGACGGCGGCGAAGGCAACGACACGGTGAGCTACGTCAGCACCACCCTGGGGGTTTCGGTCAACCTCGATGCGGGGACCGCCAGCGGCTCGGAAATCGACTCCGATACCCTGGTCGGTATCGAGAACGTCATCGGCGGCTCCGGCGCCGACACGCTGATTGGCGACACCGCGGGCAACCTGCTGTCCGGTGGCGACGGCGCCGATTTTCTGCTGGGTGGCGGTGGCAACGACACCATTGTGGCCGGGTCCGGCGCCGGCGACGATAGTTACGACGGCGGCAGCTACGTCGACACCATCCTCTATACCAGCGATGTGTTCGGCGTCACGGTCGATCTCAACGCCGGCGTCGCCACCGGTGATTCACTGACCATCGGCAACGACAGCATCAGCAACGTCGAGAACGTTACCACCGGCATCGGCAACGACATCATCACCGACAACGCCAGCGACAACGTGATCGACGCCGGCGACGGTGACGACCGCATTATCGTCGGCCATGGCGGCAACGACACCATCGAGGGTGGTATCGGCACTGACGTGGTCGAGGTCGATGGCAGCGTCGCCGACGACAGTATTTCGATCGCCGCCAACGGTGCCCGGTTCACTATTGAACTTGTCGACCCCGGCCCCTTCACCCTGGATATCGGTACGGTCGAGCAACTCGAAATCAATGGTGGCGCGGGCAACGATACCCTGACCATTGGTGATCTTAGCGGCACCTCGATCGCCTGCAGCACCATTATCGTCTCGGGCGGCGCCGGCGACGATGTGGTCAACGGCGGGGGTGAGTTCCGCATCAACAGCACCACGGCGGACGACCAGGTCGAGCCTTCGGTGGCGGCCCTGAGCGGCGGCGGTTTCGTGGTTGCCTGGAGTTCGTCCGGCCAGGATGGCGACGAACTTGGTGTATTTGCTCAGCTTTTCGATGGCGCGGGCAATGCCACCGGGGCCGAGTTCCAGATCAACATCACCACGGCGTTGGAACAGAATGATGTGACTGTTACCGGGCTCAGTGGCGGCGGTTTCGTGGCGGCCTGGGAGTCGGAAGACCAGGATGGCGCTGACGAAGGCGTATTCGCCCGGGTGTTCGACGCCGCGGGCACCGCCTTGGGCGGCGAAATCCAGGTCAATTCCACAACAGCCAACAGCCAGGACACGCAGTCGATCGCGGCGCTTTCCGGCGGTGGTTTCGTGGTCGTCTGGGAGGCGGCGCTCCAGGACGGCAGCGGCCTTGGGGTCTACCTCCAGCGCTTCGATGCCTCGGGCAATACGGTGGGCAGCGAGACCCGGGCCAACACCACCACCTCGGCCAACCAGGACGACCCGACCGTGGCCGGGCTGTCGGACGGTGGTTTCGTGGTAGTCTGGGAGTCGTTCGGCCAGGATTTGAGTAGCGATGGTGTGTTCGGCCAGCGCTTCGACGCCGCCGGCGCCACGGCCGGCTCGGAGTTCCCGGTCAACAGCGCGACCACGGGCAATCAGGATACGCCGGTGGTCGCCGGGTTCCCCGGTGGCGGCTTTATCGTCGTCTGGGAATCGGAAAACCAGGACGGTGACGACGAGGGCGTTTTCGCCCAGCGTTTTGACGCCAGCGGTTCGACGGTCGGGGCTGAGTTCCGGGTCAACACGACGACCGCCAGCCAACAGAACGACCCGCAGGTCGCGGTGTTCTCGGACGACAGCTTCGTCGTCGTCTGGGAGAGCCTCGGTCAGGACGGCAGCAGTGAAGGTTTGTTCGGTCAACGTTATGATTCGAGCGCCACCCCGGCGGGCGGCGAATTCATCGTCAACGCCTTCCTCGCGGGGAATCAGGACGAGCCGTCGATCGTGGCGCTGGCGGACGACAGTCTGGTGGTCACCTGGCAGTCCGATGGCCAGGATGGCGATGGATCGGCGGTTGTCGGCCAAGTCTACGACGGTACCGGCGCGGCGCTCGGCCGGACCAGCACATCGCTGGTGATTGACGGCGGCGCCGGCGACGATGTTCTCAGTGGCGGCACCGGC
This sequence comes from Alphaproteobacteria bacterium, assembly GCA_046582535.1. Classification (GTDB taxonomy): domain Bacteria; phylum Pseudomonadota; class Alphaproteobacteria; order JAAXGF01; family JAAXGF01; genus JAYZAP01. The sequence continues at coordinate 6,096 of JAYGEF010000112.1, read as the reverse complement.
GACGACACCATCACCTTCGACGCCGCCGATGTTACCTTTGTGAGCGGCAACGCGGGGACCGACACTCTGCTCATCGACGGCGCGGGCATTGCCCTCGATCTCGGTTCCATCGCCGGCGTGCCGCACTTCGGCTTTGAGGCCATTGATCTCACGGGCACGGGCAACAACAGCCTGACGCTCAGTCATGACGACATCGTCGCGATCTCCGACAACGGGACGCTGACAATTTTCGGCGACGCCGGCGACGTCGTCGATGCCGGCAGCGGCTGGGCTTTGGTGTCGTCCGGCGTCATGATCGGCGGCGATACCTTCACCCAGTACACTCGGACCTTCCCGACCACCTCGACCCTGTTGGTCGACAACGACATTGATCGGTCCGCCATCATCGACAGCCCGGTCACCTTTGACCTGGCTTCGCTTGACGGTTCCAACGGCTTCGCCCCTACCGGCGCCAGCACTTATGACTACTCGGGCGAGTCGGTTCGCGTGGCGGGCGACGTCAACGGCGACGGCTTCGACGACCTGATAATTGGCGCCAGCGAAGCCAGTCCGGGCGGCCGGACCTATGCCGGCGAAAGCTACGTGGTATTCGGCGCCGCCGGCGGATTTGACGCCACCCTTGATCTTGGCGCCCTCGACGGCAGCGACGGCTTCAGCATCAATGGCTTCGGTGGGGGTGACTATTCCGGCTATGCGGTGAGCGGCGCCGGCGACGTCAATGGCGACGGCTTCGCTGACTTTCTGGTCGGCGCGCCCTACGGCGACATGAGTAGCACCAACTCCGGCGAGGCCTACGTCATCTTCGGCTCGGCCAGCCCGTTTGGCGCGTCCCTGGAGGTCGGTGATCTCGACGGCAGCAACGGTTTCGTGATCACCGGTTATGACAGCTTCTTCTATTCCGTCTGGTCGGTGGCCTCGGCCGGCGATATCGACGGCGACGGCTTCGACGACATTCTTATCGGCACGCCGTACGGCGACTACAACGACGCCACCTACGATGAAAGGGGTGAGGTCTTCGTCATCTTCGGCGACGACGACATCGGCTCGGACGGCAGCGTCGAAATGGACAGCGGCTTCGTCGTGGCGGACGACACCGACACCTACGACAGCACCTACACCGGTTGGTCGGTTGCCAGCGCCGATATCAACGGCGACGGTTTCGCCGATATCCTGACCGGCTCGCCCTACGCCGACAGCGATCCCGGCGGCATCGTCGGCGTGGTCGGCCACAACGGCAGTGCCAAAACCACCCTGCTCAAGCTGATCCAGGGGCTCTACCCGCCGGACCAGGGCCGGATCACCCTCGACGGCGCCGATGTGGATCAGTTCACCCGCCGCGAGATGGCCGGCTGGATGGGCTATGTGCCGCAGGATTCGTCGTTGTTTGCCGACACCATCCGCGACAACATCGCCATTGCCCATTCGCGCGCCAGCGAAGACGAGGTCATCGCGGCGGCGACCCTGGCCGGGGCCCATCAGGATATTGTCGATCTGCCCGACGGCTACGGCACCGACGCCGGCGAGGCCGGCTCGCGGCTGTCCGGCGGTGAGCGCCAGCGCATCGCCATCGCCCGCGCCATGCTCGGCGACCCCCCGGTGCTGTTGCTCGACGAGGTCGCCAGCAACCTCGATCAAACCACCCAGACGACGTTGCGCGACACCCTGGTCAAGCTGGCGCCGGATCACACCATAATCCTGATCAGCCACTCACCCACGTTGCTGGCGGCGCGCAGCCATATTCTGGTGCTCGATCACGGCAAGGTCAGCACCGCCGGGCCGTCGCGGGACATATTGTCCAAGCTGTTCGGCAGCGCCGACGTCCATGAAGTGAAGAAGGCCGAGGCATGACCGAGCGGCCTCTCAATGCCAAGGATCCTCTCGATGCCAAGAATCCCCTTGATGAAGCAATTGAGCGTACCCGGGCGCCGTTCCGGGTGCTGGGCTGGTGCGTCATCCTGCTGTTGCTCAGTCTCGGGGTGTGGGCCTACAGCGCCGAGCTTGAGGAAGTCTCCATCGCCCAGGGCGAGGTCGGCCCCAGGGCCAGGTCAAGGTCATCCAGCACCTCGAGGGCGGCATCATCGAGCAGATTCACGTGACCGAGGGCTCGTTGGTCAAGACCGGTGATCCCCTGGTCCAACTCGACCTTACGGCCTCGGGCGCGTCGCGCGAGGAATTGTCTTTGCGCCTCGATGCTCTGGTGTTGACACGGGCCCGGCTTCAGGCTGAAGCCGGGCACGAGGAACCCGACTTTCCCGACACGGTGGCCGCCCGGCGCCCGGACCTGGTGAGCAGTGAAAGCCGCTCCTTTAGGGCCCGCCGCGATGAATACGAGAGCGGCCTTCAGGTGCTGCGCGAGCAGGCCCTCCAGCGCGAACTCACCGTGGTCGAAATGAAGACGCAATACAGCACCGCGGCGCGTGATCTCGAGCTGGCAAGGGTCGAGTTCGAGATGTCGAGTGACCTGCTGGCCGAGAGCCTGACGCCCAAGATCGAGCATCTCAAGCTGCAGCGCGAGGTCGAGGAGCTGGAAGGCAAGCTGCTCACCCTGGAGGCCGGCATCCCCCGCGGCGCGGCGGCGTTGGCCGAGGCCCTTCAACGGCTCGAGGAAGAGCGCCTGAAGTTCCGCCGGGTCGCCCTTGAAGAACTCAATCGGGTTGAATTGCAGATCGCCCAGGCCAACGAGACCCTGATCAAGGCCACCGATCGGGTGTTTCGCGCCGAAATCCGCAGTCCCATCGATGGCGTGGTCAAGAGCCTGCGCTATCACACCATCGGCGGCGTGGTCAGCCCCGGCGAGGCGATCATGGAAATTGTGCCGACCGAGGATAATCTGGTCATCGAGGCCAAGCTAAACCCCACCGATATCGGTTATGTGCGGGTCGGTCAGCCGGCAGTGGTCAAAATCAACACCTACGATTTCGTCCGCTACGGCGGCCTTGAGGGCGAAATCATCCACCTGTCGGCGGATTCGCATACCGACAGTGACGGTGCTACTTATTTTCGCGTCGCCGCCCTGACCACCAAGACCTATCTCGGGGCCGAGCCCGGCGATCTGCCGATTACCCCCGGCATGCAGGCCCAGGTCGATATCCATACCGGCTCCAAGTCGGTGCTGCACTATCTTCTCAAGCCGGTTCTCAAGCTGAAAAGCGACGCCTTCCGCGAGCGCTAGAGCGGCCACAGAGATGGCCGCTGGTGTTCTACCTTCCACCTTCCGTCAGCCCGCGACAGCGGATCGCCAACCGTTCCGCGGAATTCCGCATGGCGACTAACAGCCGTTGGCTCAAGGTCAACGTTATGAGCGCGGTGGAGCCACCAACTGGTTTCGTTGATGGAGAAGCGCGGGCGATAACCCTCGATGCGCTCCGCGCGAACCACCCGGACATACTGGTTGTCGAGAATCCACGCCTCGCCGCCGTGGTAGGCGACCAGGACCGCATGGGGCGTGCCCTTGGTGAGGTCGTCGAGGACGACGATGCGGAGCTGGTCGTTCTCCCAGCCCAGGCTTCGGAGTGACAGGAACTTGGCGATGGCAAAGTCCTCGCAGTCACCGGCGTGGGCGAAGAACTGGCGTGGCGTCGCCCAATAGTCGGTGGCGGCGTAGTTGCCAACATCGGCCTTGTGCGGCACGTCGTTCATGTAGCGGTTAATCTGATCGAGCTGGTCCAGCGGGTCGGCGCCCCGCAGGCCGTCAATGAAGCGATCCCAATGGGTTGCCGAGACTTCGTGCTTGTAGCGCTCGAGCATGTCGGTCCACTTGGGGAAGTAGCGCAGATCCGACGAGCGCACCTCGTCGCTGCCGAACAGATGCGGGGCGTTAGCGGCATTGGCCGGCGCCATGGCGCCAAGGGAGACCAGCAGGACGATGGCCAAACAGAAATAGGCTGACAACGGAGCGCGGGGCACGGGAATTCCCTATGAACGAGAGTGACGATTGCCGTGCCGCCGAGTAACGCATTTATGGTTAAACGATTACTGAATGAAAGATTGCCAGTTCCTTTACGTCGCAGATTTCTCTAACCAATAACCGGCAGCTCCCGGGGCGCCCGCTTGGTCAGCATATCGTTGCCGTCTTCGGTAATGACCACGTTCTCCTCGTGGACGATCATCTTGCCCGGGGCGTATTCCATGCCCGGCTCGATGGTCAGGATCATGCCGGGTTTCAGCACCGTGCCGTCGCCGGGCCGGTTCGACGGCGGCTCGGTCAACTGCAGGCCGAGGCCATGGCCGAGACGGCCGACGTTGTTACCGATGGAGCCGGCGGCCTCGAGAACGTTCGACTGGGCCCGCCAGACGTCGTCGGTGGTAGCGCCGGGACGGGCCGCCGCCACGCCCGCTTCGGTGGCCTGCCACACCGCTTCGTGGGTCCGCTTGGCCTCGTCGGAGACCGTGCCGATGGCGTAATTGCGGTCGAAATCGCAAAAATAGCCCTCAAAGGTGGAGCCGGTGTCGATAAACAGGATATCGCCCTCGCGCAGCGCCCGGTCGGTGGGGCCGCAGACGATCTGCGACTGGCCGCCGGGGCCGGACACACCGGGCATGAAGGGGGTGGCGTCGGCGCCGCGCTCGGCGATGTCGATGCGCAGTTTGCGGCAGGCGTCGCGCTCGCTGTCGCCGATGGCCAGCTTGTCGGGCAGCGCGTTGTAGGCGTCACTGGCGAGCCCGCAAATATGGCGAATGTTGCCGATCTCCACAGCGGTCTTGACCATGCGGATGTCCCACAGGCAGGGCGAGCCGTCGGCGAACTCGAAGCCCGGCAGGCGGTCGCGCAGGGCGTCGAACTCGATCAGCGGCATGCGCAGCACCATTTCGCGGCCCATCTCGGCGCCGATGCGGCCGAAGCGGTGAGGCAAGTTGGCCAGGGTCGCGGCCAACAGGGAGGTGCCGTCGTCCTCGGGACAGGGCGCCTGCCAGCCGCGAATGTCGGTAACGCAGGTCAGTGCCATGCCGGGAACCCCGATGTCGGGAATCACCGCCGTCGGCGCGCCGTCTGCCGGCACCACCAGGAACCAAGGCCGCGTCGGGCTTTCCCAGAATTGCGAATCGAAGCCGCTGAAATAGCGGATGTTGGGCGCTGCGGTAACCACCAGGGCGTCGAACTCATAGGCGCGCATGATCGCCTGGGCGCGGACCAGGCGGCGTTCGAATTCGGCCTGGCTGACGCCTCTCGGGGGTGCGGTCATGAGCCCATCGCTCATTGGCCCACCGCTCATTGGCCGTAACCGGCCACGTCGCGGACCGCCTGGGCGATCTTCTCTGGGCTCGGGATATAGGCGTCCTCGAGCTCCGGTGCGAAGGGCACCGGGGTGTGCGGCGCGGTGACCATTCTGACCGGCGCCCTGAGCGCGCCGAAGGCGTTCTGCGACACCAGGGCGGCAATATCGGTGGCCATGTTGCAGCGTGGCGGCGATTCGTCGACGACCACCAGGCGGCCGGTGTTCTCGACGCTTTCGATGATCGTGTCCTCGTCCAGCGGCGACGTGGTGCGCGGATCGATGACCTCGCATTCGATGCCCTCGGCGGCCAGGGTTTCGGCCGCCCGCATGGCGAAATGGACCATCCGAGCGAAGGCGACAATGGTTACATGATCGCCGTCGCGCAGGATGTTGGCCTCGCCGAAGGGGATTGTGTAGGGCTCCTCGGGGACATCGTCGCGGACCTCGTCATAGAGCACTTTGTGCTCGAAGAAGATTACCGGGTCGTTGTCCCGGATGGCGCTGATCATCAGCCCCTTGGCGTCGTAGGCCGACGACGGAATGACGCATTTCAGCCCGGGAATGTGGGTGAACAGGGGATAGAGCGCCTGGGAGTGCTGGGCCGCCGCCCGGTAGCCGGCGCCCATCTGGGTGCGGATCACCACCGGGGTGGTCGCCTTGCCGCCGAACATGTAGCGGAACTTGGCCGCCTGATTGAAAATCTGGTCGAAGCAGACGCCCATGAAATCGACGAACATGAGCTCGGCAATGGGCCGTAGGCCGGTCGCCGCGGCGCCCACGGCGGCACCGATGAAGGCGGATTCGCTGATCGGCGTATCGAGCACCCGGTGGTCGCCATATTTGCCGATCAGGCCCTTGGTGATGCCCATGTCGCCGCCCC
>JAYGEF010000434.1:0-13190 GCA_046582535.1 Alphaproteobacteria bacterium | reverse complement strand
GAGCTTCAACATCATCGGTCACGGGCTCCACGCCATGGCCCAGGAAATGGGCGAGATGATGGTGCGCTCGGCCTATTCGTCGGTCATCCGCGAGGCCCGCGACTGCTCGGCCTCGTTTCTCGATCGCAGCGGCAAAATCATCGCCCAGGCCCAGCTCTGCCCGATCCACATGAATTCCTTCGGCCTGGTGTTCGAGGCCTTCGCCAAGCGCTACGACCTGTCAAAGATCGAGCCCGGCGAGGGGCTGATCACCAACGACCCCTACAGCGGCGGCCAGCATCTCAACGACATCCTGATTTTCACCCCGGTGTTCCACCGCGGCGAGCTGGTGGCGTTCAGCGCCTCGCTCGGTCACCATATCGACATCGGCGGCGGCGCCGCCGGACCCAACGCCACGGCGCTCGACGTGTTTGCCGAAGGTCTGCGCATTCCCCTGCTCAAGTTCGATATCGAAAACGACCTGGGCGACGGCATGCTCGAGCAGTTCATCCGCCTCAACGTGCGCCCGCCGGACCTGGTCATGGGCGACCTCAACGCCCAGCTCGCCGCCAACAACACCGGCGAGATGCGCTTTATCGAGCTGCTCGAGCGCTTCGGCACGGACACGGTGCTGGCCGCCGCCGACGAGCTTCAGGACTACGCCGAACGCCTCGCCCGCGACGCCATCAGCGCCATACCCGACGGCGTCTATGAGGGCGAGGACTTCGTCGATGACAACGGCTTCGACGACAAACCGCTGCGGGTCAAAGTCACGATCACGGTTGCGGGCGATACGGTGAAGGTCGACCTCTCGGGCAGCGCCCGGCAGACCAAGGGCATCATCAATTCGCCCCTGGCGGCGACCATTTCGGCGGTCTACGGCGCCTTCGCCCTGTTGCTCGGCGGCGGCGACACGCCGATCAACGACGGGCTCTACCGCCCGATCGAGGTCTACGCTCCCGAGGGCAGTTTCCTCAACCCGGACCAGCCGGTGGCGGTGCGCGCCCGCAACAGCGCCTGCATGCGCATCTACAACGCAATTATGTTGGCTATGGCACAAGTTGTGCCGGGCCAGGTGCTGACCTCGGGCCACGACTCCACCAACGCCATCGGCATGGGCCACATGGGCCCCGCCGGCTACCGGGTTTATCTCGAGATCGTCGGCGGCGGCTGGGGCGCCTCACAAGGCGCCGACGGCGCCGATGTGGTTGACAGCTACGTGGGCAACTGCGCCAACGTGCCGGTCGAATCCCTGGAACAGGACTATCCGTTCATGGTGGTCGAGGAATACGCCATGCGGCGCGGCTCGTCGGGCGCCGGCAAGCGCCGCGGCGGCCTCGGCACCCGCCGGGTCTACCGCATCATTGACGACGACGTCACCTTCAACAGCTATTCCGACCGCTTCCGCATCGCCCCCTGGGGCCTGTTCGGCGGCGCCCCCGGCGCCCCCACCCGATTCACCGTGGAGCGCGGCCACGAGCGCATCAGCCTGTCGTCCAAAGTCAACTTCTCCCTCATGAAGGGCGACCGCCTGATCATCGAAATCGCCGGCGGCGGCGGCTTCGGCGAGCCCAAGGAGCGCGAGCGCGAGCGGGTCGAGCACGACTTGAGGGAGAGCCTGATATCCGCCGACGAGGCGCGGGAGCTTTATGGGTTGGAAGTCTAGGAGGAGACAGTAAATGGCGGCGTTTTCAGAAGCTGAGTATCGCGAGCGGGTGCAGCGGGTTTCTGCCGGCATGGAGGCTTCCGGGATCGAGACCCTGGTGATTTTCTCCGAGCCTCATATGTGCTTCCTTACCGGCTATGAGGGGGAGTCAGATTATGTGCCCCAGGTCACGGTGGTGCGGGCCGGTGACCAGGATGCCCGGATCATCCTGCGTGAGATGGACATTCATTGCGCCAAGCCCACGGTCTATCTCGACGCCTCGCGCATCGAGAGCTATCCCGAGAGCTGCATCGGCACGCCGGATCGCTCACCGTGGGATGTCATCGGCGCGCGGGTGCTGGAGATCGCCGGCGGCGGCGCCATCGGCCTGGAATACGCCGCCGACAACTTCTCGTTCTCTGACCACCAGGCCCTGACCAAAGCGCTCGGCGACCGGCCGCTGATCAACGGCAGCCATGTGGTGCCCAAGGCCAAGATTAAGAAGTCGGAGGCCGAGATCGGCTATATGCGCCAGGCCTCGACTATTGTCGATGCGGCCATGGCCAACGGCATCGCTATGATTGAAGAGGGGGTGCGCCAGTGCGACGTGGCGGCGCGCATCACCCACGACCTCATCGCCGGCACGGCGGAATGCGGCGGCAGCCCGAGCAAAGCGGTGACCATGCCGACCGGCCCCGGGGTCGCCCAGGCACCACACCTCAAATGGACCGACGCGCCGTTCCGCCCCGGCGACCAGACCGACTTCGAGATCGGCGGCTTCGTCCACCGCTACGCCTGTCCGCTGTCGCGCACCAGCTTCCTCGGCGACCCGCCGGCGCGCCTGCTGTATGTCCACGACGCGGTGCTGGCGGGGTTCGAGGCGGCCCTCGGCGCAGTTCGCCCGGGCGCCACCTGCGGCGATGTCCACCGCGCCTTCGCCGCCGAATTCTACCCCCGGGGCGTGCGCAAGGAATCGCGCATCGGCTATTCCCTGGGCCTCGACTGGAGCGACCTCTGCTTCAGCCTCCAGGACGACGACGAGACGGTGCTGGAAACCGACTACACCTTCCACCTGATCATCGGCGTCTGGGAGCCCGAGGACGCCTACGTGTTCAGCGAATCCATCCGGGTCGGCGATGAGCGCGGCGAAAGCTTCTCGACCACGCCGCGCGAGCTGTTCGTGCGGTGAAGGGCGTTTTTTTTGGGAAGCGCGTTCAAGCGCCACGCGGGCTCCCGCCGAACGGTCGGCGACCCGCAGTCGCGGGCTGAAAGATTTAGGTGGGAAGAATTCCAGCGGTCATCCCTTGACCGCTGGCAAGCGCGACCGCGCGTCGCCGCTTATGCGGCGGGAGCCTGCGTGGCGATGTGAACGCAGGTCGCCGGAGGCGACCGCAAAAATCCCTACTCGGCCAGGGACAGCGGGTTGAAGTTGGTGTCGCTGTCGTCGGCGTCAATGCCCTCGCGGCGTTTGAGGAAGCCGACGACGGCGTAGGTCAGCGGCGTCGCCAGGGCTTCATAGGCGGTCTTGACCAGCCATTGGGTGATGACCGCGGCGATCAGCCCTTCCACGGGGATGATGCCGGCGAACGCCACGGTCATAAACACCGCCGAATCCAGGCCCTGACCAATAATCGTCGAGCCGATGGTGCGGGCCCACAGCCAGCGGCCCTTGGTCGCCACCTTCATGCGCGCCAGAACGTAGGAATTGGCGAACTCACCGACCAGATAGGCGATGAACGAGGCCCCGAGAATGCGCAGGACAGAACCGAGAATGCGGTCATAGGCGGGCTGGCCATCCCAGAACCCGGCCGCCGGCAGGGCGCCGGCCAGGGCAATAGCGCCAACCGCCAGCAGGTTGCAGCCAAAGCCCAGCCAGATCACCCGGCGCGCGCGCCGGAAACCGTAGACCTCGGTCAACACGTCGCCAACGATATAGCTGATGGGAAAGATTATGATCGCCGCCGGCAGGATGGTGCCGGCCACGTCGATCAGCTTGACCGCGATGATGTTGGACACGATCAGGGTGGTGACGAACACGGCGACGATCGCCGTGAACCAGGGCGATTGGCCGTCTTGTTGATTTTGGCTGTCGGTCACGATTTCATCCTTCATCACGTCACAGGGCTTGTCATGGCCAGCGCTCCTTTTGTCAACCGATCACTCCGCCAACCGGAACATCAACAGCAGGGTGCGCTGCAACGGATTGAAGTTGTCGTCGGAGACGAGATAGACCAGCAGCCGGCCATCATCGCCCTGGCGCAGGGCCAAACCCTCGAAATTATCCACGGTCAGGGGCGGCGAAATGCGGGCAATCTCGGTGCCCGTGAGCAGGGCGCCGGGAACAATGGAGTCGGCATCGATCCGCGATAGCCGGACGGCAACCCCGGCAAGCACCGAATAGCGGCGTTCCAGCACCATGACATCGCCGCCCGGCAGGGTCGCCAGGGATGTCGGTTTGAAGTCCCGGGTGGTGGCGAAAAACAACTCGTCATCGGTGCCGGCAGCGGGCGACAGCAGCCAGCCCATAACCCGGTCGCCACCGACCAAAAGCGCCTCGGTGAGCGCCAGCAGACGTCCCGGCCGCAATTCCGTGAGGCCCTCGATACCGCCGTTGCCCGGCGCCCAGGCCAGTTTGCGCGGCGGATTGAGGCGCTGGGCCGGGCCCGGCGCCGGTGCGGTGCTGTACAGCACCACCCGATGCAGACGCTCAAAGCTGACCGCCAGACGGCCGTCGGAAAGACGCGCCAGGTCCTCGGAATCCCTGCCGTTGTCGGCCAGGGGCTGGCCGCCGATGCCGTGCAGAGATGTGATCGTGCCGGGACCGACCCCGATGAGACGGCCGTCATCGTCATAGACCAGACCGAACTCAACCCAGCGGCCATGGTCGCTGAGCGCCAGCGCCCGGCTGCCGTCGGCACTGACCTCGAGGCCCGAAAGGCCGCCGAAGCGGTCGTCATTGGAGGTCAACACCAGGCCGCCGCGATACTCGAGACCGCCGACCGCCACCTGGCCGTGGCCCTCCGGATTGAGCCGCACCCGCGCGCTGTCGAGCAGGAGCGGCTCCGCCGCCGCGCCCGCCGATACCATCAGGGCGAGGACCATCGCCTTGGCGCAGGACGGCCAGCGGGTTAGGCTAGGCCCACGCAGGGGGGAAAACGCGACATAACATCCGATCCGGGAGAGGAAACCACAACCATGTATGAACGACGAGACGTCCTTAAGTCCATTGCCCAGCTTCCCGCCGTCGGCCTTCCCCTGGCCATGGTGCTGGCCGACCCCGGCCTGGCCCGCGCCGCCGCCGAGGGTCTGGAGACCGTCGCCATCACCACGCCCGGCGGCGTACATGTGTCGGCCGCCCTGGCCGTGCCGGCGGTGATCCCGGCCCCGGCGGTTCTGTTGGTCCATGAATGGTGGGGTCTCAACGATCACATCAAGTCGGTCGCCGCCGAGTTCGCCGCCCAGGGCTATATGGCCCTGGCCATCGACCTCTACGGCGGCAGCGTGGCGACCACCCGGGACGACGCCAAGACCTATATGCAGGCGGTCAATGGTGCGGTCGCCACCGATACGGTAGGCGCCTGGATCGACTGGCTGCGCGCCCGAGGCGACGTGACTGGTAAGGTCGGCACTGTCGGCTGGTGCTTCGGCGGCGGCTGGTCGCTCAACACCGCCCTCGCCCGCCCGGTCGACGCCACGGTGGTCTACTACGGCCGGGTCAACAAATCGGCGACCGAACTGGCGTCCCTTGATGGTCCGGTGCCGGGACATTTCGCCACCCGCGACAATTGGATCAACGCCGACATGGTCGGCGGTTTCGAAGCGGCCATGGACGATGCCGGCAAGATGTATACAAACCATTGGTATGAAGCCGACCATGCTTTCGCCAATCCAACCCAGGCGCGCTATGACGCCGACGACGCGGCGCTGTCGTGGGACCGCACCCTGGCGTTCCTGGCCGCTAATCTTAAGTAGCTCAGACCGCCATCCGGCCGCGTGAGGCGCCGGCTGGGCCGCCGGTGTCCCCGTCGAACAACTCGGTGAGCTTGTCGAGCATGACGCCGCCAAGCTGTTCGGCGTCCACCAGGGTGACCGCGCGGCGGTAGTAGCGGGTCACGTCGTGACCGATGCCGATAGCGATAAGCTCGACCGACGACTTGACCTCGATCCATTCGATGACATCGCGCAGGTGACGCTCCAGGTAGTTGCCGCTGTTGACCGAAAGGGTCGAATCGTCGACCGGCGCGCCGTCGGAGATGACCATCAGAATACGCCGCTGTTCGGTCTGGCCGAGCAGGCGGTTGTGGGCCCACAACAGGGCCTCGCCGTCGATGTTCTCCTTGAGCAGGCCCTCACGCAGCATCAGCCCGAGATTGCGCCGGGCGCGGCGCCACGGCGCGTCGCCTGACTTATAGACGATGTGACGGAGATCGTTGAGGCGGCCGGGATTGGCCGGCTTGCCGTGCTGCAGCCACTGTTCGCGCGACTGGCCGCCCTTCCACGCCCGGGTGGTGAAGCCGAGCACCTCGACGGTAACGCCGCAGCGCTCCAGGGTGCGGGCCAGAATATCGGCGCTCATGGCGGCCACGGTAATCGGCCGGCCGCGCATGGAGCCGGAATTGTCGATCAGCAGGGTCACCGCGGTATCGCGGAAATTGCTTTCCTTCTCCTGCTTGAACGACAGCGAACTGGCCGGATTGACCACCACCCGCGACAATCGCGCGGTATCGAGCAGGCCTTCCCCGAGATCGAACTCCCAGCTTCGCGTCTGCTTGGCCATGAGCCGGCGCTGGAGCCGGTTGGCGAGCTTCGAGGTGACACCCTGAAGATGAGCCAACTGGTTGTCGAGCTGGGCCCGCAGACGGCTCAACTCAGCGGGCTCGCAGAGATCAGCGGCGTCGATGACTTCGTCGAACTCGCCGCTGAAGACCGTATAGCGCGGCTGGCGCGGGGCGTTGGAGAACTCGTCCTCGGGGCGCCACGGGTGCTCGGCGGTGCCCGGCTCCTCGGAGCCCGAGGTGCCGAACTGGTCATCTTCCAACGTGCCGGCCTCGCCCTCGCCCATTTCGTCGTCGTCGGCCGCCGCCATGGCGTCGAAACCCTCGGTGTCGCCGCTTTCGCCCTCGGCATCGCCGTCGCCGCCTTCGGACTCATCCTCCGACGAATCCTGCATCTCGGTGTCCTGGGGCTGCTCCATCTCGTCCTCGGCCTCGGCCAGTTCAAGATCGGCCAGCAGACGGCGGAGATCACGGCCAAAGAGATCCTGATCGTCGGCGTCGCGAGCCATATCGTCGAGCGTTTCCGGCGCCTTGGAGTCGATCCAGGAGCGGCACATATCGACCATCTTGCGGGCCGATTCAGGCGGCTCGGCGCCGGTGACCTGTTCGCGCACCAGGAAGCCGATGGCTTCGTGCAGGGGAACGTCCTCGAAGCGGTCGATCCGCTCATAGCCGCGCGAGCGGCAGCGGGCATCGAGCATCGACGCAACGTTGTCGGCGACCCCGGCGAAACGCCGCATGCCGAGGGATTCAACCCGCGCCTGCTCGACCGAATCGTAGATTGCCTGGGCGACATCGCCGCGCGGCCGGCGCCGGGCATGAATCGAATCGTCGTGGTAGCGCATGCGCATGGCCAGGGAATCGGCGACGCCGCGGACCCGAGCGACTTCGCCGGGCTTGAGGTCGTTGGTCGGCTGGGGCAGCCGGGCTTCGCCATCCTTGGCCATGCCGGCATCGTCGCCGCGGAAGCTGACGACCATCTCGCGCTCCTTGGCAAGCGCCCGCAACGCGGCCGAAACCGCGCGCTTGAACGGTTCCGCCGGGTTTTCGACCTCGGTCATCAGGACCTAGGCGTCGGCGGCGGTCGCCGGAACAGCCGCCGATTCGGGCAGCTCGACGCCGAAGCAGCGCTGGTAATATTCGGCCACGTTGGCGCGCTCCAACTCGTCGCACTTGTTGACGAAGGTGAGGCGGAAGGCAAATCCGATATCGCCGAAAATCTCGGCGTTCTCGGCCCAGGTAATCACCGTGCGGGGCGACATGACCGTCGAAATATCACCGGCCATGAAGCCGGAACGGGTCAACTCGGCGACGTTGATCATCTTGGCGATCAGTTCGCGCCCCTCTTCGCTGTCGTGGCCCGGCATCTTGGCCAGGACGATCTTGGTCTCATCCTCGAGCGGCAGATAGTTGAGCGTGGCGACGATATTCCAGCGGTCCATCTGGCCCTGGTTGATCTGCTGGGTGCCGTGATAGAGCCCGGTGGTGTCGCCGAGACCGACCGTGTTGGTGGTCGAGAACAACCGGAAGCAGTCGTGGGGCGTCAGCACCCGGTTCTGGTCGAGCAGGGTGAGCTTGCCCTGGGCCTCAAGAATACGCTGGATGACGAACATTACATCGGGCCGGCCGGCGTCGTATTCGTCGAAACAAAGCGCCACCGGATGCTGCAGCGCCCAGGGCAGCAGTCCTTCGCGGAATTCGGTGACCTGCTTGCCTTCGCGCAACACGATGGCGTCCTTGCCGATGAGATCGATACGGCTGATGTGACTGTCGAGATTAACCCGGATGCAGGGCCAGTTGAGCCGTGCCGCGACCTGCTCGATGTGGGTCGACTTGCCGGTGCCGTGATAACCCTGGATCATGACCCGGCGGTTGTGGCCAAAGCCGGCGAGAATGGCGAGGGTGGTTTCCGGGTCGAAATGGTAGGCCTCATCGACTTCGGGGACATGCTCGGAGGCCTGGGAAAAGCCAGGCACTTCCATATCGACGTCTATGCCGAACACCTGGCGCACCGACAAAGAGATATCGGCGCCATTGGGCGGCATGAGGGGCAGGTCGGCGGAATTCTGGGAATCGGTCATTAGGGTAACGTCCGGGCTGCTGAAATTAACGGCGTCGGCGGCGGCGGGAGCGCACACACGACGTACTGCCAGCATGCGTAACGCCGACCGTGTGACCTAGCATGACTCGAGTGGGTTCTCAAGAACACAGTGGCGGTCGCGGTACGGTCTTTCCGGTGCCGCTCCAAATCACTGCGCGACCTGACGGCCCGACAGCAAACGATAGGCTTCAATGACGGTCTTGAGTTGGACTTCGGCCTTGCGGTCGCCGCCATTGGCATCCGGGTGCAATCGCTTGACCAACTCCTTGTAACGGGCGCGAATTTTGGTCGCCGCGGCGTCGGGCGAAAGATTGAGCACCGCCAGAGCGTCGCGCTCACCAACCGGGCTTCGCCGTGGCACTTCGTCGGCCGACCCCTCGGCCTCCTCGCCGGCGGCGCCGAACACACCGTAGGGGTCGTTGATGACATCGTCGCGCGACATACGGCTGGCCCGCAGGCCGCCGCCCAGGGGCCAGGTCGGCCGGTGCCAGGTGAAATCAGCGTGCAGATAGTCCTCGATTTCCTGCTGGCCCATATCGCCGAAAAAATTCCATGACGAATTATAGCTGCGCACATGTTCGAGGCAGAACCAGTAGTACGACGTCAACGTATCGCGGTCGCGTGGCGCACGATGGATACCATCGTCCTCGCAACCAGGGTGGTCACAAACGCGCGCGGGCTCTTGGTCAGCCGGTTCGGGAGCAAATCTTCGCATCAGTAAAGTATGGCGGCTTCCCCGGCGACTGACAAGACGGCCTCAAAGCCAGGTTCGGCGACCGTCGATGCAGTTTGACCAACCACGTTACCTCAAGACGATATTGCATCTGGAAATACAACCGGAATTTGTGTACCCTTGCATCCATCCGTACCGGAGTAATCGTCGCGGCCTCGCCATTCAAGGAAGAAAGATGCTGACATGAGTTCCCTTATCAACCGGAACGTGACCGTCGCCGGGCGGCGCACCAGCATTCGCCTCGAAGCGGCCATGTGGGACGCCTTGTCCGAAATTGCCGAGCGCGAGGAACGGGCCATCAATGCCATCTGTACCAGGGTCGATAAGCGCCGCAAGGAATCGACCCTGACCAGCGGCCTGCGCGTCTATATCCTGAATTACTTTCGCCGCGCCGCGAAGCGCGGGCGCTAAGGTCAAAGGGCGGTTTACTCGCCCGTATACCACTCGGGAAACTGCTCGCGAACAATGTCACCGCGGGAGCTCAGAGCATGGCACCTGTCGATGTACAGGGGCTTACGGGCTGACTTGCCGTCGGTACTGCCGGCGGCTTTATCGCGGTCACCGCGAACCGCCTGAAACGCCACCGTCGCCATGTTTCGCACCAGTTCGACCAGATGGGTGCAACCTTGAACGCCGCCCAACCGTTCGCGCACCGCATGGCTCCAGCCACGGCCGAGGGCGACGCCTTCGAGCGTAGCGAAGGAAGACGTCACCGCCGGACAAATGGCAAAGGGCGATGAATCGGTCGCCGCCTCGGCCCGTTGAATGACAAAATCCTGATCGATGGTCAGCCTGATCCACATGTCATGGATCGGATCGCCGGGCTCAATGGTGCCGCGAAAGCTGCTGTCGAAGGAATAGGCCTTGGTGTCGCACAGATGCGCTTCGATGTCCCATAGCCCGTCCTCGCGGCGATAACCGCGGTATTCGACAGACCGGTGATGATACGCCTCGCGGGGCGCCGGATCGGACAGGGGCATGAAAAACCTCGGACAGAAAAATAGACCGCCCCCATATAAAGCCACTGGACGCAATTGCAAGGCCGCGCTTACGGGCTCATGGCGAAGTGCAGCAACAGCGGCAGGGTGGCGAAGGAGATCACTGTCGACAACAGAATGACGCTGGCGGTCTCCTCCGGCGCCTGGTTGTAGAGGCGGGCGTAGAGGTAATTGAATACCGCCGGCGGCATGGTGCATTCGATGATGAACACACCGCGTATAACACCCTCAAGGCCAAACCAGGCGGCAAGAGCAACACCGACGCCCAGACCCATGACCAGGCGCGCCACCGCCAGGATCAGGGAGCGGCGCAAACTGACCACCCGCATACCGGCCAGGGACACCCCGAGGCTGAACAACATAAGCGGTACGGTCATATCGCCGAGCAGACTTGTGGTGTTGTAGAGCCAGGCAGGCGGCTCGACCCCGGCGCCGCAAAATGCAAAGGCGGCGGCCAGGGCATAGGGCAATGGCGCCGCGAAAACCTTTTTCGGGGTCGCCTCGCCCGACATCAGCCAGACCCCGAACAACAGCATCATCACCATGGAGACGGTGAAGAACACAGCTGCCAGCTCAAGCCCGACAGCGCCGAACGCAAACAGGCATAGGGGCATTCCCATATTGCCCGTATTGGTGAACACCAGAGGCGACAGGTATCGCGACGGCGCGAGCCGAAAGATCCGCAGACCAATGGCGCCTATGACGCCGAAGCAGACCAGCGCCAGGGTCGTCGCCAGCACCATATCGGCCAGCGCCTCAGCGCCCACCGAAAGATGCACCATGCTTGAAAACACCAGACACGGCGCCCCGATATAGGTCACCAGGGGGGTCATGGTGGCGATGTCGAAGGGCCGGCCAAACTTGATCCACAGCCAGCCGAGGCCGGCGCAGGCAAAGATCGGCACGATGATCGGCAGCACGGTCTCAAACATGGAATTCGCCGACTAGCGCTACCTGGCGACCGATTCCGCCGCCGGTGCGGTGACCCGGAGCGAGGTTATCTGATTGCGCTGGCGGGCGAGAATGTCGAACTTGAAGCCGTAGAAGACGAAACTCTGGCCGACCTCGGGAATTTGCTGGGCCTCGTGAATGACCAGTCCGGCAATCGTCGCCGCTTCCTCGTCGGGCAGTTCCCAGTCGAACTCGCGGTTGAGATCGCGGATGGTCACCGTGCCGCGCACGGTGAAGGAACGGTCCGGGTTGGACCGCACGCCGGTGAAGATGACGTCGTGCTCGTCGGCAATATCACCGACGATTTCCTCGAGGATATCCTCAAGCGTCACCATGCCCATGAGGGCGCCGTACTCGTCGACCACCAGGGCGAAATGCGACCGCCGTCGGCGAAATGCCTGGAGCTGCTGCAACAGGGTGGTGGATTCGGGAATGAACCACGGCTCCGAGGTGGCGGTGGCGAGATTGAGGCGATCGAGATCGCCCTCGTGTCCGTGCATGGCGCGCAGCAGATCCTTGGCGTGGAGCACGCCGACGATGTTGTCGGTTTCACCACGCCACAAGGGAATGCGCGTATAGGGGCTCTCCACCGCCTCATCGAAAATCCGCGATGGCGCCATGGTGGCGTCGAGCATGGTCATGCTCTTGCGGTGGATCATGATCTCACCGACTTCCACATCCTCAAGATCGAGGATGCTGCCCAGCATGTCGCGCTCCTGCTTGACCATTGTGCCTTCGCGGGCATGAAGGTCGATGGCGCCACGAAGTTCCTGCTGGGGCGACACCGCTAGCCCGCTGTCGCCGGCCCTGACGCCAAACACCAACAGGGCAACCCGCACGATCGCCTGGATGGCAACCGTCACCGGCGACAGCACAAACACCACCACGCGCATGAGCGGCGCCACCGCGAGGGCCACCCGATCAGCATTGCGCAAGGCATAGGTCTTGGGCAACACCTCGGCGAAGATCAACACCAGGAGCGTCATGCCGATGGTGGCGTAGGCCACGCCGGCATCGCCGAACAGGCCGATCAGCAGGCTGGTGGCCAGGGCAGAGGCAAAAATATTGACCGCGTTGTTGCCCAGCAGAATGGCCCCGATCAAGCGCTCCTTGTTGTCGATCATGCGGCCCACCAGCCGGGCATTGCGGTTGCCGCGACGCTCAAGATGATAGATTCGCGGCCGTGACGCCGCGGTCAGCGCGGTCTCGGAGCCGGAGAAAAAAGCCGAGACCACGAGCAACAGGATGATGCCGAACAGTGACAGGAGGAGAGCCGTTTCCATGGCTTAACCGGCGAGGGAGTCAGAGATCACGGCGCCCAGGGCGTCGCCGGGCACATCGCGGCTGAGGAAAGCATCGCCGATGGCGCGGGCCAGCACGAAGGTCACTTTGCCGTCCTGCACCTTCTTGTCCTGGGCCATGTGACCAATCAGTATTTCAGCGGTGACCTCCGGCGCCGCGTTGGCGCCCAGCGCCTGGGCAATCGTGACCGGCAGACCCATGGCGTCGATGTGGCGGCGCATCCGCGCGCAATCATCCTCGGAACAATGGCCGAGGCGCGCCGACAGGGCAAAAGCCAGCACCATGCCCACCGCCACCGCCTCGCCGTGGACCAGGCGTCCGTCAAAGCCGGCCTCGACCTCGATGGCGTGGCCGAAGGTATGACCGAGATTGAGCAACGCCCGCTCCCCGGTCTCGCGTTCGTCACGGGCGACGATACGGGCCTTGGCGGCGCAGCTTGTCACCACTGCCCGGCGCCGGGCATCAGGATCACCATCGCGGACCGCGGGGCCGTGGTCCTCCAGCCAATTGAAGAATTCGGCGTCGCCGAGCAGACCGTACTTCACCACTTCCGCATAGCCCGCCAGCAACTCGCGGCGGGCCAGGGTGGCCAGCGCACCGGTATCGGCCAGCACCAGGGACGGCTGGTGGAAGCTGCCCACCAGGTTCTTGCCGTGGCGGGTGTCGATGCCGGTCTTGCCGCCAACCGCGCTGTCGACCTGGGCCA
>JAYGEF010000322.1:0-5428 GCA_046582535.1 Alphaproteobacteria bacterium | reverse complement strand
ACAGTATATTTAATTAATTAAATATACTGTCCCCTTAATTAGGATTTGGCGGTCAGGGGGTAGCTGGCTTCGAGGACGTGGACCGCGCCTTTTTCGCCCAGGGTGCTGGAATAGAGGTGGAAGGCGGTCACCGGGATGTCGTCGGTGGTGAAGTCGTTGTGTTCCACCAGAAAATCACGGACCCGGTTGATCTTGCCGTATTTGAGCCGGGCCAGGGTGACATGGGGAGTGTAGTTCTGGCCGTCGGGCGTCAGGCTGAGGTCGCGCAGGCAGCTCTCGATGCGACCCTGGAGTTGCAGCAGGGGCTCGCTCTCGGCAACCCCGGTCCATAGCACCTTGGGCTGACCGCTGGGCGGGAAATGGCCGACTCCCGAGAGGCGCAAATCGAAGGGCGCCGCCGCGATGTTACTCAGGGCTTCTCTAATATCGATGAACATGCTGTCCTCGACCTCGCCGATGAAGCGGAGCGTCAGGTGATATTGCTCGGGCGGTAGCAGGCGGGCGCCGCGGACACCCCGGGGCAGGGCGGCGAGGCGGTCCCGCACGGCTTCGGGAAAATCGATGGCGACGAACAGGCGGGGCATTGTTTATGGCTTCTGGTTGACGGTTTCGAGAAGGTCTTTAACGGCGGGCAGAATACCCTCGACGATGACCGCGACGCCGGCGGCGTTGGGGTGCAGGCCGTCGCGCTGATTGAGGTCAGGGCGACCGGCGACGCCGTCGAGGAAGAACGGGTAGAAGGCTACATGGTGCTTGTCGGCGAGGCGCGGAAAAATGGCCTTGAAGGCCTTGCCGTAAGCCAGCCCATAGTTAGGCGGCGCCAGCATGCCGGTCAATAGCACGGGCAGACCCTCATGGGCCAGGCGGGTAAGGATGGCGTCCAGGTTCCTGAAGGTCTGTTCCGGGTCGACGCCGCGCAGGCCGTCATTCGCGCCCAGTTCAAGGATCACCGCCTGGGGTTCGCCGGCCATCAGCCAGTCGAGTCGCCGCGTCCCGCCCGCCGTGGTATCGCCGGATACGCCGGCGTTGATGACCACCACCGCCAGGCCGGATTCCAACAACTTCGCTTCAAGCTGGGCGGGGAACGAGTCCGCCCGGGCGAGGCCGTAACCGGCGGTCAGGCTGTCACCGAGCACCGCCAGACGCACCTCGGCCGCTGCCCCATCGCCGACGACGATTGCGAACAGGGCGCAGACACTCCATATAATGGCCTTCATGGCTGACCTCACCGATTCCTCCGAAGCGCTTGTAATCCTCGACGATTTGCACCTCACCCTGCAAACCGGGGCGGGCGACGTCAATATCCTGCGTGGCTTTACCATGACCGTGGGCCAAGGCGAAACCGTTGCCGTGGTCGGCCCGTCGGGCTCGGGCAAGTCGACCATGCTGGCGCTGGTCGCCGGGCTCGAGCGTCCCACGTCGGGCCGGGTCACCGTTGCCGGCGCCGACCTCGGCGCGCTTGACGAAGATGCCCTGGCGCGGTTTCGCCGCGACCATCTCGGTATCGTCTTCCAATCGTTCCACCTGGTGCCGACCATGACGGCGCTGGAAAACGTCGCCATTCCCCTGGAGCTGGCCGGCCGCGACGATGCCCAGGCGCGCGCCGCCGCTGGTCTTGAAGCGGTCGGCGCCGGTCACCGGTTTGGTCATTATCCGGCCCAGTTGTCCGGCGGCGAACAGCAGCGTGTCGCCCTGGCTCGCGCCGTGGTCGCCGAGCCCCAGCTGCTGCTCGCCGACGAGCCCACCGGTAATCTCGACCACACCACCGGCGAGGCGATTATCGATCTGCTGTTCGCGACCCAGGCCCGGCTCGACACCACCCTGCTGCTGGTCACCCATGACGGCGCCCTGGCCAAACGCTGCGACCGGGTCATTCGGGTCGGCGACGGCCGGGTGGTGGAGGAAGGGGCCGAAGCGGGCATCGATATGCTCAACGGCGGCGGGTCGTAATATGCTGGCGCTACGCTTGGCCATGCGCGAGCTGCGCGGCGGCTTCAAGGGCTTCCGGGTGTTTCTCGCCTGCCTTGCCCTGGGGGTCGCGGCCATCGCCGGGGTCGGCTCTCTGGCTGACACCGTGACCGCCGGCCTGGCCGCCCAGGGGCGCTCCCTGCGCGGCGGCGATGTCGAGGTCCGGCTTGCCTTGCGCGAGGCCAATGACGAAGAGCGCGCCTATCTGATGAGTGGCGGCAAGGTCTCCGAGATCGTCGTCATGCACTCCCTGGCCCGGGCGGCGAAAAGCAATTCGCCCGCCTTTATTCACCTCAAGGCCATCGACGACGCCTATCCCCTGTTCGGCACGGTCGAACTCGATCCGCCTATGAGCCTGGATGAGGCCTTGGCGGCACGTGACGGCATTGCGGGAGCAATTGCCGAGGCCACGCTGCTGGACCGGCTTGGTCTGGAAATCGGCGATTGGGTGGACGTCGGCGAGGCCCGCTTCGAGATCCGCGCCGTGGCCGTCCACGAGCCCGACCGGGTCTCCGGCGGTGTCGATTTCGGTCCTCACCTGATTATCGCCCGGCCTGAGCTTGCCCGGACCGAGCTGGTCCGCGAGGGCAGCCTGATCCGCTCTTCCTATCGTATTGCTCTCGATGCCGGCATCGACCGCACGGCCTGGGTCGAGGGTCTCCAGGCGGACCTGCCGAGCGCTGGATGGCGGGTGCGCGACGCGGGCAATCCCCAGCCGACCCTCAAGCGCTACATTGACCGCCTCGCCATATTCCTCACCCTGGTCGGCCTCTCGACGTTGCTCATCGGCGGCCTTGGCGTCGCCGGCGCGGTGCGCGCCTATCTCGAAGGCCGCACGGAAACCATCGCTACCCTGAAATGTCTCGGCGCGTCGGGCGGGCTGGTGTTTCGGGTCTATTTGCTGGAGATGCTGGTGCTGGCCGGGCTTGGCACGGCGATTGGCGTGGTCATCGGTGGCCTGACGCCGCTGGCCGCCGCCGGTTTGATCGAAGGGCAGTTGCCCGGTGTGGTCTCCGCCGGGCTTCATCCGGTACCGCTGCTGCGGGCCGCCGCCTTCGGACTGTTGACCGCCCTGTGCTTTACTCTGTGGCCCCTGGCCCGGGCCCGTGACACGCCGGCGGCCAGCCTGTTCCGCGACATCGTGGCTCCCGCCGCACGGTCGTGGCGGGTTCGTGACCTGCTCGCCGTGTTGGCCGTCGTCGTGGCGCTGGCCGCCCTGGTGGTCGCCAGCGTCGCCATCAAATCGGTGGCCCTGTGGTTCATTGCCGGCGCCCTGGTCTCGCTGTTTTCCCTGCAGGCTCTGGCCGACGGCCTGCGCTGGGCCGCGCGCCGGGCGCCGCGACCGCGCCAGCCGCTGTTGCGTCTTGCTCTGGGTAATATCCACCGGCCCGGCGCGCCCACGGGCAATACCATATTGGCTCTCGGCCTCGGCCTCAGCCTGGTGGTCGCCGTGGGTCAGGTGGAAAACAACATTGTCCGGCAGATCGAGGGCCGCATGGGCGGCGCCGCGCCGGCGTTCTATTTCATCGACATTCAGCCCGATCAGATCGCCGACCTGGAGGCGGCGGTGGCCGGTTTCGGTGTCGCGGCCAAGCTTCAGCGGGTGCCTCATCTGCGCGGCCGCATCACCGCCATCAAGGGCGTGCCGGTGGAGGACGCCACGGTCGATCCTTCGGCCGCCTGGGCGGTCAACAGTGACCGCGGCCTCACCTACGCGGCGACCGTGCCGACCGGGTCCACGGTGGTTGCCGGCGAGTGGTGGCCCGAAGATTACGCCGGGCCACCGCTGATTTCCCTGGGTGACTACATCGCCCATGGCCTCGGCGTCACCGTCGGCGACAGTCTGACCATTAATATCCTGGGCCGCGACATCGAGGGGCGCATCGCCAGTCTGCGGGCCATCGACTGGTCGACCCTGGGCATCAACTTCGTCATCGTGTTCGCCCCCGGCGCCCTGGAAGCCGCGCCCCAGAGCCATATCGCCACGGTCCATGTGGCGCCGGCGGACGAGGGCGCATTGTTCCGGGCGGTGACCGAGCGCCTGCCCAATGTCTCCGGCGTAGGGGTGAGCAATGTGCTGGAATCCGTCAAACGGCTGCTCGGCGACATTTCCACCGGCGCCCGGGCCGCCGGCCTGGTCACGCTGCTGGCCAGCGCCCTGGTTGTCGGCAGCGCGGTGGCGGCGGGCCAGCGCCGGCGCATCTATGACGCCGTGGTACTCAAGGTACTGGGCGCCACACGGGGTCACCTCATGGGCGCCTTCGTGGCCGAATTCGCCATTTTGGGGTTTTTGTCGGGCTGCGCCGCCGCTGCTTTGGGCAGTTTTGGCGCCTGGCTTATCATTACCCGGCTGATGCGCGTGGACTGGGTTTTCGCGCCGGGCGCCGCGGCCGGCGGTGTCGCCCTGTGTCTCGCGGTATCCCTGGGGTTAGGCTTCGCCGGGACCTGGCGGGCGTTGGGACGTCGCGCCGCCCCGGTTTTGCGTCATGATTGAAAATTGGCGGCCCAGCGCCTATATTGAGATCACGTTTTGGACCATTCAACGACACGAGGAAATTCTGATGGCATTCGGATCCGATAGGCAGACGTCGTTCGCGCGTGACGCCGCCCGCGCCGACATCGATGAAGGCCTGCGCAGCTACATGCTGCGCGTATACAACTACATGGGCTCGGCCCTGGCGCTGACCGGAATTGTCGCCTATCTCACCGCCAATTCGCCGGTCATGATGAATGCGATTTTCGGCACGCCGCTCATGTGGGTGGTCATGCTGGCGCCGTTGGGTCTCGTGTTTTTCCTCAGCGCCAAAATCCAGACCATGAGCGCCACCGCCGCCCAGACCACGTTCTGGGTCTTCGCGGTGCTCATGGGCATGTCACTGGCATCGATCTTCGTGGTTTATACCGGCACCAGCATCGCCCGGGTGTTCTTCATCACCGCCGGCCTGTTCGGCACCATGAGCCTCTATGGTTACACCACCAAGCGCGACCTTACGGGCATGGGTTCGTTCCTGATGATGGGTCTTATCGGCATCATTCTGGCCTCGGTCGTCAACTGGTTCCTGCAGTCCTCGGCCCTGGAATTTGCCATTTCGGTGATCGGGGTTCTGGTCTTCGTCGGCCTCACCGCCTACGACACCCAGAAGATCAAGGAGATGTATGCCGCCAGCGACTCGGCCGCGGTGATGAGCAAGAAGGCCATCATGGGCGCGCTCAGGCTCTATCTCGACTTCATCAACCTGTTCCTCATGCTGCTGCGCCTGTTCGGCAACCGCAACTAAGACCACGTTGAACCAATAGTGAAGCGCCCGGCCCCGGCCGGGCGTTTTCTTTTGGCTCCGCTATTGCCGCAGTGTCAGGGAGCCGTTTCGTACTTCGTAGGCGGACAGGCGTCCGAGGAAGCTCATGCCGAGCAGGGAGCCGGCCATGCGGGCTTGATTGACCGAAGATCGGAAGAGCGTCG
>JAYGEF010000250.1:0-3606 GCA_046582535.1 Alphaproteobacteria bacterium | reverse complement strand
CCGGTCGATCTGGAGCCTGTTGTTGAATGCCGACGCGGTGGTCAAGATGGTCATCCTGATCCTCGTGGTGGCGTCGTTCTGGTGCTGGACGATCATCTTCGAGAAGTCCGTGCGCTTCCGCCGCCTGCGGGTGTTGGCCGAGAAGTTCGAAAAGGCGTTTTGGTCCGGCGGCTCCCTCGAGGACCTCTACGACCGGGTTGGCTCGCGGCCTGATCACCCCATGGCGTCGATCTTCGTGGCGGCCATGGCCGAATGGCGGCGCTCGATTGCCGCCGGGCTGGGTACCGGCGGCCAGGGCCTCACCGCCGGCCTGCATCAACGTATCGGTCAGGCCATGCAGGTCGCCCTGACCCGCGAGGTCGAGAAGCTCGAACGCTATATGGGCTTCCTCGCCACGGTCGGCTCGACGGCTCCGTTCATCGGTCTGTTCGGCACCGTGTGGGGCATCATGAACAGCTTCCAGTCCATCGCCGCCAGCAAGAACACCTCCCTCGCGGTGGTCGCGCCGGGCATCGCCGAAGCGCTGTTCGCCACGGCGCTCGGCCTGGTGGCGGCGATTCCGGCGGTTATCGCCTATAACAAACTGTCTGGCGATCTCGACCGCTACGAGAGCCGGCTGGAAACGTTCTCGGCTGAGTTCTCCGCCATCCTGTCGCGACAGCTCGAAGAGGACGGCTGATGTCGGTCGCCTTCAATACGGCGAAATCGAGCGGCGGCCGGCGTGGCCGACGCATGATGAGCGATATCAACGTCACACCGTTCGTCGACGTCATGCTGGTGTTGCTGGTGGTGTTCATGATTACCGCGCCGCTGCTGACCGTCGGCGTGCCGGTCGATCTGCCCGAGAACGCGGCCCCCGAACTGCCCGGCAACGACGAACCTCTGGCGGTTACGGTCAACGCGGAGGGGGTGATTTTTCTTCAGGAAACCGAGATCGCCATCGACGAACTCGGCCCTCGGCTGCGGGCGATCACGCAGAACAACGAGGACGCCCGGATCTTCGTGCGCGGCGACAAAGCCATCGATTACGGCCAGATCATGGCGGTTATGAGCGCGATCTCCGAGGCCGGCTTCAATCACATCGCCCTGATCACTGAATTTCCCGACCGCGAGGCCAATTGATCCATGCGGCGTGGTGCAACATTTTCGGTAGTCTTTCACGTGCTTATCGTGGTGTTGGCCTTTTTCGGCCTGCCGAGCCTGTTCACGTCCGACGAGCTGCTCGAACAGCCGATTCCCGTCGAGGTCTACACGGTGAAGGACGAAACCGTGCTGCCGCCGCCGGAAATCGAAGCCGAGCCCGAGATCGAACCGGTCGAGGAACCGGTGCCCATGCCGCCGGAGCCGGAGGATGTCGACGCCTTTACGCCGCCGCCGTCCGATCCGGTGCCGGCGCCGCCAGCCCCGCCGGAGCCCGAGCCCGAGATGGTCAAGGCGCCCGACCCGGCACCGCCGCCGCCAGCGCCGGTACTGACCGTGCCCGAGGTCTCCGAAATTCCGCCGCCGCCGCCGCCCAAGCCGGTTCACGTGGCCAAGGCCGAGCCGGCCCCCGAGCCCAAACCGGAAGCCAAGCCGGAGCCCCAGCCGGATCTGTTCGCCTCGTTACTGGCCTCGTTAGAGGATGCCGACCGGGAAACACCGGACCTGGAAGTTGCGACGCCCGAAGCCATGGCGGCGGAAGCCACGGTGCCGCAGACCGTGATCCCCAAATTGAGCGACCAGCCGCTGTCGCTCAGCGTGCTCGACGCCATCCGCCGTCAGGTCGAGGACAACTGGAGCCTGCCGGTCGGCGCCGCCGATGCCGGCGATCTGGAGGTCGAGATCGCTATCGTCCTGATGCCCGACGGTGTCGTTCTCAGGGCTACGATTGTCGATTTTGCACGGCTCAGCCTGCCCGGCGAGGAATTCTTCCGCAGCATGGCGGAGAGTGCCCTGCGCGCGGTTCAGCGGGCCAGCCCGCTGCGGGACCTGCCGCCGGAAAAATATGAGCAGTGGCGGGAGATCACTTTCACCTTCCGGCCACCGGTATGACCATTGCAATCATGAGTGAAATTAACCATAACGCGAAGGGCGATGCCCATCGCCGCCCCGGTTGGGGTCCCGCCCAAGGAGAGCCCATGTCAGGCCACGCAAAGACCACCCTGTTGCGACCGTTCGTTATGCGATGGATCGGCCTGGCCTTGGCCGCGGTTGTCCTGGTGTCGATTAGCCCGGCGCCGGCCCTGGCCGAACTCAAGATCGATATTACGCGCGGCAATGTGGAGCCCATGCCCATCGCCATTACCCGCTTCGTCGGCTCCATCGGCGACAATAATCTTGGCGCCGATATCGCGGCGGTGGTGTCGGCGGACCTGGAGCGCTCCGGCTTGTTCCGGCCGCTCGATCCCAAGGCATTCATTCAGAAGCCCGAGGCCATGCAGCACCAGCCGCGCTTTTCCGACTGGCGCCAGATCAAGGCCGAGGCCCTGGTCAACGGCACCATCGAGCTCGAGTTGGATGGCCGCATCAAGGTGACGTTCCGCCTGTGGGACGTGTTCGCCGAGCGCCAGCTGACCGGCTTCCTCTACCGCACCCTGGAGGCCAGCTGGCGGCGCGTCGCCCATAAAATCGCCGACGACATCTACAAACGGATCACCGGCGAGAGTGGCTATTTCGATACCCGCATCGTCTATATCGCCGAACACGGCGCCGCCGACCGGCGGATCAAGCGCCTGGCGATCATGGATCAGGACGGCGCCAATCACCGGTTCCTGACCAACGGCAAGCACCTGGTGCTGACTCCGCGGTTTTCGCCGACCGCCCAGGAGGTTACCTACCTGTCCTATTTCCATGACCAGCCCCGGGTCTACGTCCTCGATATCGATACCGGCCGCCAGGAGGTGGTCGGCGACTTCCCAAACATGACCTTCGCGCCGCGCTTCTCGCCCGACGGCAACCGCATCATCATGAGTCTGGCTACCGAGGGCAATTCCGACGTCTACACCATGGACCTGCGGACCCATGAAATTCGGCGTCTGACCAAGCATTCGGCTATCGACACCTCGCCGTCCTACTCACCGGATGGTGAGCGCATCGCCTTCAACTCCGACCGTGGCGGGTCCCAGCAGATCTATGTCATGGATGCGGACGGCGACAATCCCAAGCGCATCAGTTTCGGCGTCGGGCGCTATGCCACGCCGGTGTGGTCGCCGCGCAGTGACCTTATTGCTTTCACCAAGATGCATAAGGGCCGATTTTACATTGGCGTTATGGAGGTCGACGGAAGTAGAGAGCGACTTTTGGCTTCCGGTTACATGGTCGAGGGGCCCACATGGGCGCCAAACGGTCGTGTTCTCTCCTTCTTCCGTCAGACTATCGACGGCGATGAAGGAGGCGATATCAAGCTCTACTCGATCGACCTAACTGGCTATAACGAACGGCTTTTAGTGACACCTATCGATGCCTCGGACCCGGCGTGGTCCCCCTTGATTCCATGACTCTCGCACAGTATAGTCCGAGACGATTTCAGTCTAAGATCGGCGTAATTCAAGGGCGGCATCTTGTAAAGTTGGAGACAGTCTCTTAACCCATGAAAAAAGAGATCGGCTCTCAAGGCGCGTAACACCC
>JAYGEF010000219.1:0-5823 GCA_046582535.1 Alphaproteobacteria bacterium | reverse complement strand
ATCGGGATTGATGGCGAGGGCCTTGGTGCGCAATATCTGTTGATAAATTAGCTCTGCCTGAGGCAGGCGCCCCGCATTGTGGTGCTCCACGGCGAGATCCACGGCTTGCTGGGTGGTCAGCCTCGACGGCCCTGGGGAAGGGCTTGTCGGCTGTACAGGCTTTGCATTGGTATCCACGTCCGCCGCCGTTTTGCCTTGGCGGCGCCTTTCCGGTCCTTTCATTTTCGCGCGCATCCTTGGCAAGCTTCAGTCCAAACCAGACATAAGAGAGTACCTCCGCAATGGAAAGTTGATACCTGTTACGACGATCTGGCACCGGGGACGTCCGTTGCTAACGATCGCTGGCCTGGGTTTTCAGCCGGGTTCTGAATTTGTCGGGTTGACAGTTTTCGATCAATATCGTAGTTCGATGTCGAAATTCGATATAGAACATGGAGACACTCAATGTCGGACACATCCCAGGCCGAAGCCACGGGGCGAACGCCGGTCGTACAAGTCTTTCTCATCTTTCTTCGGCTGGGCTGTACGTCGTTTGGCGGGCCGGCTGCCCATCTCGGCTATTTCCGTGACGAGTTCGTCGGCCGGCGAAAATGGCTCGATGAACGCGGTTATGCCGACTTGGTGGCGCTGTGCCAGTTTCTGCCCGGTCCGGCGTCGAGCCAGGTCGGTATCGGCGTTGGCCTGTCGCGCGCCGGGCTGTTGGGCGCTCTGGCCGCCTGGCTTGGGTTCACCATGCCATCGGCCCTCGCCCTGATTGCCTTTGGTTACGGTGTCGTCGCGTTCCAGGATGTGGTCAATTCCGGCGTCCTTCACGGCCTCAAGGTGGTCGCCGTCGCGGTCGTCGCCCAGGCGGTGTGGGGCATGGCGCGCAATATGTGTCCGGATCCGAAACGCGCCACCATGGCGGTGTTGGCGGCGACGGCGGTGCTCGCGGCGCCGACGCCGCTGGTGCAAATCGGCGTCATCGTCGTCGGCGGCTTGATCGGGCTGGCGATTCTGCAGGCCGAGACACCGAGCGAGCATGTTTCCCTTGGAATCACTGTCGGCCGCCCGGTCGCGGTTGCCTCATTGGCCTTGTTCTTTATCGGGCTGATCGGCCTGCCGAACCTTGCCACCGCCTTTCCCTCACACACCCTGGCCGTGGTCGAGAGCTTCTATTCGTCCGGCTCCCTGGTGTTTGGCGGCGGTCATGTGGTGCTGCCGCTGTTGCAGTCCGAAGTGGTTCCCCCGGGCTGGGTGTCCAACGACGCCTTCCTTGCCGGCTACGGCGCGACCCAGGCGGTTCCCGGCCCGCTGTTCACCTTCGCGGCCTATGTGGGAACCGTGATGACGCCGGGCCCCAACGGGCTGGTCGGGGGGATGATCGCGCTTGTCGCCATCTTCGTCCCGTCGTTCCTGCTGGTCGTCGGCGCGCTGCCGTTCTGGGATGAAATTCGCCAGATCAAGGCCATGCAGACAGCGCTTCTCGGGGTCAACGCCGCCGTGGTTGGGCTGCTGCTTGCCGCCCTGTATAATCCGGTGTGGACCAGCGCCATTTTGGTCCCGGCGGATTTCGCCCTGGCGATCGGCGCCTTCACGTTGCTGGTGTTTTGGAAATTGCCGCCGTGGCTGGTGGTTATTTTGACGGCGCTCGGCGGCTGGGCGAGCGCCGCTCTGCCATCAATGATCGCTTAAGGATCGTCTGCGACCATGGATGACAAGGGCCTTTATGCCGGCCTCATGCGGCTTCATGTTCTTCATCACGCCGCCGAGCAGGTGGTCTGTGGAGTTTGGGTGATGGAGGAGCTGCATCGCCACGGTTACGAGATCAGTTCGGGGACGCTCTATCCCATGCTTCACGGTCTCGAAAGCAAAGGCTATCTTACATCGACCAAGGAACGGGTGGGCAAAACCATGCGCCGCCTCTATTCGATCACACCCGAGGGTAAAACAGCCCTCGACGAGGCCAAAGCGAAGGTTAACGAGCTTTTCGGTGAGTTATTCGAGGCTCCACGATGATCGATCGGGCCGCCTCAAGCCGTTTCACATTCATTATCACTCAGCTCTAAGGGATCAGGCAATTGCAACTTGGAACAATCGAAAGCATCTGGCGCTATCCGGTCAAAAGCATGCGCGGCGAGGCGATCCCGCACACCTATACGGCCTATACCGGACTGATGGGTGATCGTATCTATGGCGTGGTCGCGGCTGACGGCAGTCCCGGGCATCCGTGGCATACCGCGCGCAATCAGGAGGAGATGCTCCTCTACAAGGCCCGCTTCACGTCGAGCGAAGCCTTGCTCCTGCCGCCGAGTATGGATGCCTCATACAGTGAGTGGGAGCCGGGTATCGATCCGATTTATCCGGACTCGGACGCGTTCAAGGTCAGCGTCGAGATCCCCGGCGGCAAAACCTACGACGACATTCAGGACCCGGCATTCATCGCCGACCTTGAACAACTCACCGGCCGGTCGTTGCGGGTTCACTTCACCCAGCGGGGTCAGTTCGACGCCCGCCCGGTATCGCTCATCTCCCTGTCGGCGGCCGCCAAGCTCGGCGAGGACCTCGGCATGACGATCGACAAGCGCCGCTTCCGGGCGAATTTCTACGTGGAATGGGACAATCAGGACGACCCTTTCTTCGAACAGACCCTGGTCGGCAAAACCCTGAAAATCGGCGATAAGCTGGAACTGGCCATTGTCGAGCGCGACCCGCGCTGCACCATGATTACCCTCGACCCGGACACCGCCGAGGCAACCCCCAAAATGTTGCGTCATCTCGCGCGAAATTATGACGGCAATGCCGGCGTGTTCGCCGCGGTCCTGCAACGGGGCCCGGTTTACCAGGGCGATCCGATCGTCCTGAAATGAGTGGGAGCAAGCCGGACGATGGCATGGTCGAGAGTTTTCGCCTGACCCTCGACGACGACGAGCACCAGGTGCCCATCGCGCCGGGCCAGACTCTGCTGGAGGCAGCTATAGCGGCGGGCATCGACGCCCCCAACATGTGTACCAAAGGCCATTGCGGCACCTGCATGTCCTGGCTGCGCAGCGGTGATGTTTCCATGACGTCCACCGAGGCCCTGTCGCCGCGCAACATTGGGCGCGGTTGGGTCCTCGCCTGCCAGTCGACGCCCTCGTCCGGTGAGCCAATCTGGCTCGATTTTGATATTTAGGGTCCATCATGACATCTGACACCATCGCTAATCCTGACCTTGGGGTCGCCGAGGGTGGACGCACCCAGTGGAATACGCCGGAGACCCGGCGCTGGGGGTTTCATAACCTGCATCGCATCAGCCGCTACGGGCTCAGCCTGCGGTCGCGTGATGTGCTGGTGCTGAAGCGCGATATCGACCGCCGTATCGCCGATCTCGATGCGGTGCGTCACATGACCAGCACGACAATTTTCTCGGGCCTTGCCGTGGTTCGCGGCAACACGTTGCTGTACGAGCACTACGCGCCGGATTTCGGGCCCGACCGCCTGCACAGCATCCAGTCGATCACCAAGACCACCATGAACCTGGTCTTCGGCCAGCTTGTCGATCAGGGCCGCATCGACCTGGACGCCAAGGTCAGCGACCACCTGCCCGAGATCGGCTCGGGCTATGCGGACGCCAGGTTGCGCGACGTCCTGGACATGAATGTGGTCAATGACTACAGCGAGGACTACGAAGACCCGACGTCTTCGGTGTTCAGCCACGAGGTCGCCATGGGCTGGCGTCTGCCCGCCCCCGGCGAGCCCGAGATCAACACCAACGACTTCGTCAGCACCATCAAGAGCGACGACGTGGTCAACCACGGCCCCGAGGCGCTGTACAAATCCGCCAACACCGATGTGCTGGCGTGGATCGCCGAGCGGGTCACCGGCCGGGCCATGCGCGACCACCTGATCGACATCATCGAGGAGGCGGGCCTGGAGCACACCTTCCACACCTCGACCGACCGCGGCGGCATGCCGATCATCGACGGCGGCGCTTCCATGACGGCGCGCGATTTGGCCCGCTACGGCCAGATCTTCGTGCGCGGTGGCCAGGGCGTCAGCGGCCAGGCCATTGGCAGCCAAGCCTTCATCAACGAGGCGCGGACCGCCGAATCCAAGCATTTCCCGGCGCCCCGCGAGTGGCTGCATTACTGCCGCCACCTGCAGACCAACGGCCGCTGGGTCGGCCACGGCGGCTACGGCGGCCAGTACATGCTGGCCGACCCGGAGAGCGGCGTTTCGGTGGCTTTCTTCAGCGTGCTTGAGGACCAGTCGGGCTACGACCAGAAATACATCGGCGATACCATCCTGATGTGCCAGGAGATCGCCGCGTTGCCGTTCGGCTCGCCGAAGGACCGGCACAGTTCGGGGGCCGGCGCCCCCTATTCGATGCCGAGCAGGTAGTTGACCGCGGCGGTCACGTCATCGCTGACGGCCTTGTTGGCGGCGGCTTCCTCCACATCAGCGGTCTCGATGGTTGAATTGGCCTCGGCGAGATCGGTTGCTGCCTGGGTTTCAGCCTGGTCCGCGTCGGTGGCGGCGGTCTCGGCCGCGGCCACGTCGGCCGTCGCGTCGGCCACGCCGGTGGTGGCGGTATCGACCCCCGTTTCCGCCGTGTCGATGCTATCCTGGGCCGTATCGACGCTGTCCTGGGCGTCGGCCACGTCGGCCTCGGCCTGGTCGACGGCGGCTTGGGCGTCGGCCTCGCCGTCGGTGCCGACGGCTGCTTCAAGGTCACCCTGCGCCGTTTCCAGGCTGGTCTCAGCGGTTTCCAGAGCCGATTGGCTGGTCGCCAGGCCCGCTTCGGCGGTATCGAGATCGCCTTCGACCGTGGCCAGATCGCCTTCCGCCGTTTCGAGATCGGTCTTGGCCGCCGCGACGGTATCGTCAGCCTCGGCGCTGGCGGTCGCTGTATCAGCCGCCGTCGTTTCGAACCCGGCAAGCCCGGCCAAGGAGTCGGCGGTTGCCTGGACCCGCGAACCGTAGGCGGCGATCAGGCCAACGCGGGAGTTCGGCGCCGCGTTCTCCAAGTCCGTTTCCGACGCATGGGCCGCGTTAAGGCCGCCGAGAGCGCTGGCTGTCGCGCCGCGTCCGTTGCTGATCCCCTGTCCCTGGCCTTGGTCGCCAGCGCTTTGTCCGCCGCCCCCTGGCCACCGCCACTGTTCCCGCCACTCTGGCCGCCACCACTGTTCCCGCCGCTCTGGCCACCACTTTGCCCGCCGCCCTTGTCACTGCCCTGACCGCCACCTTGGCCGCCACCCTAGCCACCGCCATTGCCCCCACTGTTGCCTTGGGCGAAGGCCGCCGCATCAAGGACGATGGCGCCATCGGTCTGGAATTGCACGGGCGCGGCCACGATCGCTAGAGCGAGAACGCTGGCCGAGACGATGATTGTCTGGTGCAAGGTATCGCGGGTCATAATAACCTCCTGCGGCCAGAAAATTCGCTGACCGCAAACAATGTTTCTCCGACGGCGACCACGCCGTTGTCCGCGATTGGTCACCTGCTGCCGGATAGCATTCCCCCGAATGTCCCGAATTGTACCATGTAACCGCCAAGCAGCGCGAGTCTACTAAACCTCGTGCGGGTAACAAGGAGTATCGCCGACACCGCATGGTTAACGAAACAAAAATAACGATAATTGCGGTATTTGCGTGACCACCATCACAAATCACATGATTTTTTCCTCCGAATCCGTGACCCTCGTCACAATTTTACTCGATATTACATACACCTGTGACGGCCATCATTTGGTTCCGGAAATTCTGATTTACCATCGGGGTCAAGAAACGCGAGTCACAAAGGAAGGATTTACTTGGGCCACAAGTATTGGCTCTAAGATCAGGAGAAAAATATGATTGGTTT
>JAYGEF010000192.1:0-15432 GCA_046582535.1 Alphaproteobacteria bacterium | reverse complement strand
GCCGGCATCATCCGCGACGTGTGGGTCCGGGGCGCTGTCGGATCGGATGCCGATGATATTGCCGACAACAGTCCGGGTGATCGGCACGAGAGCAAGCGATGATCTCTGTTGGATACTACCTCGCCATGGCGCAATACAATCGATGGATGAACCAACGACTGTACGAGTGTTGCGAGAATATTGATGACGTTGAGAGAAAGCGCGACAAAGGCGCTTTCTTTGGGTCCATCCATCGAACCCTCAATCACATTCTTTACGGCGACCTTGCCTTTATGTCGAGATTTACCGGACAACCCCGGGACGTACCCGAACTCGGCATCGATCTTTACGAGGATTTTCACGATCTCTGGCTGGCGCGACAATCACTTGATGATCGAATAGAAGCCTGGTCATCGAGTCTGTCTGAAGAGTGGTTACAAAATATGCTTACCTACGCGAGCAAAGTTGATTGCGTTGTGCGCACCGTCCCACGGTGGGTTCTCGTGACACATATGTACAATCACGAAACCCACCATCACGGTCAGGTCACCACTTTGTTGAGCCAGATGGGTTTAGACATCGGCACGACCGACATACCGTTCATGCCACGGTTCCAGGACTGAGTGTAGATGTCCGATGTTGGCGGCGTCGATGGCGGACTGAACCGCTCGGTCTAGGCCGAAATAGAGAGAGGGTTATGGGAATGACCATGCAACTGCCTGTTTTCGAAAGCGACGCCGACACCGTTGCGGTGGTTGGCGCCCTACGCCGGACCGGGGCCGCCGTGGTCACGAATATCCTCGACAGCGACGCCGTTGACGCCTGCGCCGCCGAGTTGCGGGCGGAGTTCGATGCCCGCGGCAAACACCAGGAGGATGACTTCAGCGGTTATCGCACCCTGCGATGCTCCAGTGTGCTGGGCTATGCCCCGTCCACGGCGCCGATGATCGGCCATGCCCGGGTGTTGGCGGTAGCCGACGCGATCCTCAAGCCGCACTGCCTGACCTACCGCATCGGCAGCACCACGGGAATCGAGATCCTGCCGGGCGAGGACGACCAGGTTTTGCATACCGACGATTCCATGTATCCCCTGCGCATTCCGGGCCTTGAATTCCAGATCGGCGTCATGTGGGCGCTCAACGACTTCACCGAGGACAACGGCGGCACCCGGGTGGTGCTGGGCAGCCATGGGGTGTCGATGGACGACGACGAGACACTCGGGGAGCCTGTCCAGGCCACTATGCCCAAGGGCTCGGCGCTGTTCTACATGGGGTCCGTGTGGCACGGCGGTGGCGCCAACCGCTCAAGCGGTCCGCGCCTGGGCCTGATCAACACCTACGCCCTGGGTTGGCTGCGCCAGGAGGTCAACCAGTACCTCGCCGTGCCGCCGGACATCGCCGCTCAGTACGACGAGACCATTCGTTGTCTCCTGGGCTACACCAAACATGGCCATGGCCTGGGTCACGGCCACGCGCCCGGCGGCGCCCGTGTTGTCCAAAGGTCCGGTCTGGGCCACGACACCGGCCTCGACCTGTGGGTCTGGGACGACTGATGGTTTCGGCGGGATCTGCGGGCGCCGCAAATCATCCTGTCGACCCGGCCTTTGAGACGGCGCCCGTTGTGGCCGGGCCGCCCCTGGGCGAGCGCCGGGTCGCCCTTGTCACCACGGCGGGTCTGCACCGGCGGGCCGACAGGAACTTTGATTTGAGCGATCTCAGCTATCGCGTGATCCCCGGCCATGTCGCGGGCGATGATCTGGTGATGACCCAGGCCTCGGTGAATTTCGACCGTGGCGGATTTCAGCAAGACATTAACGTGGTCCTCCCGCTCGACCGCCTGCGCGAGATGGATCGGGCGGGCGAGATTGGCTCGATCGCCGATTTTCACTATGGCTTTAATGGCGCCGGCCAGCTGGCGACCGCCTTCGAGCCGACGGCGCGGGAGGTTGGCCGAATGTTGAAGGAAGACGGGGTCAACGCTGCGCTGCTTGTGCCGGTCTGACCCAATTGCACGCGCGCCGTGGGCGGGCTGGCACATTACATTGAGGATGAAGGGGTTGCCACGGTGGCCATTAGTCTCGACCGGGAAATTACCGAGGCGCTACGGCCGCCGCGATCGCTATGGGTTCCCTTTGAACTTGACCGGCCCTTCGGTGCGCCTGACGAGCCGGAATTCCAGACCCGGGTGCTGCGCGCGGCGCTCGCTCTCTTCGAGTGCCAGGGCGGCTCGCCGATCCTCGAAGTCTTTGCCGACGACGCCCCGGGCGGCGGCTCGTCGGAATCGACCGGATGGAGCTGTCCGATCTCCTTTCCGCCAACCAGCGCCACAGATGAGCCGGCTCGGCTTGGCGCTATCCTGAGCGAATTGTCGGTACTCACCCCCTGGCAAATTCTTGCCGTGGAAAGCCGGGGCCGCACCGGTGTCGGCGCCGCCAGAATGGCCATCGAAGAGTCGGCGCGCTTTCTCCACGCCCTGTTGGACGGCAAGGGCGTCGCCGATAATCCCTCGGATACGCTCAGTCTGGGACAGGCCTTTCGCGGCGCTTCGGAAGATTTGAAGGCGTTCTATATGGAGGCGGCGACAGCGCGGCCCGGCCGGGTCTCAAGCCGTGAGCTTGCCGATTGGTTTTGGGGCGACACGGCTGCCGGCAAACTTCTTCTCGCGTTGCATGGGGTTTGTGTAGAGAGTACCGATAGCGGGGTGCGCCGGGTTGCCGCCAAACAACTTGTCCCGCGGACTCAAGAGCACCGATTGAAGTAAGGAACCCAGCATGTCCTATGAAACCATCTCGGTGACACCGCTCAGCCCCATATTGGGGGCGGAGATCGATGGCGTCGATTTGTCCCGGCCGCTCGGCAATCAGGCGTTCCAGGAGATTCACGACGCCCTGATGGAGCATCAGGTGGTGTTCTTCCGCGATCAGGAGATGACCGTTGACGAGCACAAAGCCTTTGGCCGGCGGTTCGGCGAACTCCACATACACCCGGCCGTCCCGGCGCCGGAGGGCCATCCCGAAATCCTTACCGTCCATGCGGATGAGAACTCCACCTACGTGGCGGGGGAGGGCTGGCATACGGACGTGAGTTGCGACGTGGAACCGCCCATGGGCAGCATCCTGCATCTCCATAAGGCGCCGTCGCCCGGCGGCGATACCATGTTCGCCAGCATGTACGCCGCCTATGACGCATTGTCGGCGGAAATGAAGTCATTCCTGTCCGGCCTCAAGGCCTGGCATTCGTCCGAACATGTGCACAAGGCGCGCTACGGAAAGGTTGGCAAACTGCGCGACGGCGAAGACAACTATCCCCTGGCGCTGCAGCCCATTGTCCGGACCCATCCGGGGACCGGCCGCAAGCTGCTCTACGTCAATAGCGCTTTCACGACCCATATCGAAGGCCTGAAGAAGCACGAGAGCGATGCCATCCTGACCATGCTCTACGGCCATATCGAAACGCCGGAATTCCATCGCCGCTTTGGCTGGATAGACAATTCAGTTGCGTTCTGGGACAACCGTTGCACCCAGCATCGCGCGATCTGGGATTATTTCCCGCGGGTCCGCCATGGCCTCCGCGTCACCATAAAGGGCGACCGGCCGTACTAGGAGGCTCTGAACGGGAGCGCCGCTACCCAGGCTTGGTGGCGCGCATCTGGACGAGGCAGATTTCACCCCGTTCGGCCAGCAATTCGATCTGTTGCCAGTTTGACAGCCAGTCGTCGGCCACCGACTCGTTGAAGGCGTCGATGAGTTGCTCTCTGGTCTTGCCGGATTTCATCTGCGCCACATCGTGGCGCAGGATTTCGAGAAACTGATGTTGATGGTCCTTGACGACGATATCGCTGAACCCGGCGTGCACGAGAAAGCCTCTGGTCTTATCCGCCGAGGCCCAGTGGAAGGTAAGGCCGCCGCCGGTCATGAACGAGACCATCTCGGGCGACAGCGTGTCGTCGTCGCCGCCCAGCCAGTCGTTGGCCGCCAGGGTCCCGCCGGGCTTCAGGACCCGGAAGATGTCGTCATAGAGCGATTGCTTGGTGGGGATCTGGAGAAACACGCCGACACTGAACACCACATCGAAGCTGGCGTCGGCGAAAGGAAAGGGTCCGGGTTCCACCACTTGGTAGGTGATGCGCCCGGCGACGCCGCGCTTGGTGGCCAGCTTTTGGGCCAAAGCCGATTGCTCGGCCTGAATGTCGATGGAGACGACTCGTTCGGGGTTGTGGTTCGCCGCCAGGGCAACCGAGGGCCCGCCGAGCCCGGAGCCGATGTCGAGAACGGTTTTCCCCGACAAGTCCAACCCCTCGACCACGGCGGCGACCTCGTCCTCACCGCCCTGGGACATCCAGCCTTCGCCCCAGACGATGGCATGGCAGATGAAATGCTCCTCGGTGTACTCGCCGCTGGTCTCCGCCATCGTCAAATCCATTCCACTATGTGTGATCCGAAGACACATTTAATAGTGCATAGAACCTGAAATGTCTGGTTCACCACACTAGGACTGCTTGGCCAGTTCCTGTTTCAGAGCTTGTTTGATCTTGCCTTTGAGAATCTTGCCCAGGGCATTTCGTGGCATTTCCGGCACCATCACGATAATGCCGGGAACCTTGTAGGCCGCCAGGTGACCCCGGCAAAACTTCCTGAGGTCTTTGTCGCTTACAGGCGCGCTGGTGGTGACGGCCGCCGCGGGCAATTCCCCATGTTTAGGGTGAGACCAGCCGAAGGCCGCCGCTTCCGTCACGTCCGGGTGGGACATGAGAACGTTCTCGATTTCGATAGGATAGAACTTGATGCTATCGATGCTGATAACGTCATCGGCGCGGCCCTTGAGAAAAATATAGCCGTCCTGGTTAATCGCCGCGAGATCCATGGGATAGAACCAGCCGTCACGAAAGGCGTGGGCGCTCGCCTCCGGATTGTTGAAATAGCTGGTTGCAACGTTGTTCGAGCGAAAGCGAATGAGGCCAACGTTGCCGGCGGGCAACAGCGCGTCGTTGGCATCGACGACCTGGGCCGCGACCTCATCGACGACGTGGCCCACGGAAATTGATCCTGTGCCTTCGAGGACAGCGGCGCGGACGTGTTCGACCGTCGTCGGCGTCACAACGCCGCGCACCGATACAGCGTTCATTCCAGTGAAATCGTTAATGATGTTTTGCTGTTCGCTCACAGTCTGATAGTCGGGTTGCAGACCAAGCGGGTCCGCGCCAAAGCGATTGTCCCCGCGCGAGCCAACTCGCAGGCCGAGTTCGATGGCGATCCACAGAACACCGAGGATCGGAATCAGTGCCAGCAACAGCTAGGCAGCGGATCTGTCGCGGTCGTGAAAACGCTTGGCCTACAATGCGAACAAGGCCCAGAATAATGGGGGATACAGTAGAAGCGTACTGTTCGCGCCGGCGACGACATCGAGACCGACGAATAGAGCAATGAATGCGGCCCACATGGAAATGGCGGCGGCCCAGTATGTACGACGCGATATCCGCCCTTGTTGAGACAAGAACAGTCGAGACGAATGTCGCGCAAGCGTCGCCATGGAGTCCGTCCAGTGCAGGTTCATGACAAGTTACCGTGCGGGCGCCGCACGCCGTTCCCGACCACCATGCGCCACAGCATGAAGGTCGCCATGGCCGATGCCAGGTGTTTGAGGCTGTGGCCGCTGACCGTGTGGCCCAGCAGGGCGAAGATTTCGCCGTCGAAATGTTCCAGGCCCTTGGCGGCGGCGTACCAGAAAATCACGCAGACCAGATAGCCGCCGCCAGTGTAGCGCGACTTGGGAAACAGCCAGCAGATCACCGGCAGGGCGAGCATGGGATAGAACTGCACCAGGGCATAGAACCGCAGATCGCCGCGGCCCAGGCTCTCAGTCCAATGCCAGTAGAGCAGGCTGGCGATGCCGGCGGCGACCAGCAGGGGCAGCAGCCAGCGGCAGCGTTGGGAAATGCCGGCGACCCGGTCGGCGAGGATGGCGTAGAACAGCGCCATGAAGGCGATGGTCATGGGCAGCCGGTCCCAGAACAGGGGGGCGTTGTCGGGCGCCAGGTGATAGTAGGCCGAGCCCAGACCGACCAGCCCGACGGCCATGAAGAACGTCTGATAGGGCCAGGCGTTCTGGGGGCTGTCGAAGAGCTCCAGGCGGCGCGGCCCGAACACCGACCACAGGCCCATGACACCGACCACGGCAAAGCCCAGGTTTGACATGACATCACCGAAATTCGCCATGCCGAGAAGCGGCCGGTCATCGGCGAACAGGTGATAGGCGGGATCCTGGGGGATGGGCGCTACGAACAGGATCGCCGCCACGGACGCCACGAACATGGCCAGCAGGATGGCGACCCGTTGTTCGTGGCTCATTCTATCCACTCGTCCTCGACCATGGATTTGACGCCGACGTAGTCCACCTTGCCGGTGCCCAGCAACGGTACCGCATCGACGGTGCGGATGTCCTTGGGCACCATCAGCTCGGTGATGCCCTGGCGTTTTGCGTAATCCAGCAGGTCCTGACGGTCGGCGCCGGGTCGGTCGGTAATCAGCACCAATTGCTCGCCCTTGCGGGCATCGGGAATGCTGATCACCGCGTGGCTGTGCTCGGGCCAGGTCTCGGCGGCGTAGCTCTCGACCGCGGTCAGGCTGACCATTTCGCCGGCGATCTTGGCAAACCGCTTGGCCCGGCCCTGGATAGTGATAAAACCCTGGGCATCGACGGTGACGATATCGCCGGTGTCGTAGCGCTGGCCTTCGGTGCGTTCCAACACACCCGGCGCCTCGGCCCGCAGGTAGCCGAGCATGACGTTGGGGCCGGTGACGATGAGCCGGCCGCCTTCATGGATGCCGGGCACCGGTTCGAGCTCATAGGTCATGCCGGGCATGAAGCGGCCCACGGTTCCGGCCTGGAAATGCATCGGCGTATTGGCGGCGATCACCGGGGCGGTTTCGGTGGCGCCATAGCCTTCCATAATGCGCAGGCCGAACTTGTCGGACCAGATGCGGCTGGTCTCCGGCTTGACCTTCTCGGCCCCGGCGAAGACGTAGCGCAGGGAATAGAAATCGTAGGGGTGAGCGACCCGGGCGTAGCCGGTGAGGAAGGTATCGGTGCCGAACAGCACCGTGGCGTCGGTGTCGTAGACCAGAGGCGGCACGATGCGGTAGTGCAGCGGCGACGGATAAAGGAAGGTCTCGATGCCCGACAGCATGGGTAACAGGGTGCCGCCCATGAGCCCGAAGGAATGAAAGATCGGCAGGGCGTTGAAGACGATGTCCGTGGGGCTGAAGTCGATGCGCGACGCCAGCTGGTCGCGGTTGGCCAACAGGTTGCCGTGGCTGAGCACCACCCCCTTCGGCGTGCCTTCGGAGCCCGACGTGAACAGCACCACCGCCGGATCGTCCGGCGAAATGCCGAGCCTCTGGTGAATGGCGCGAGCAAAAGGCCGTGACAGCAAGCCGATCAGCTTAGCCATGAGGCCAATGGAATCCTTGACGTCCTCGAGATAGACGACATTCGTCACCTCGGAGAGGGCGGCGACGGTCTCCCCCATATCGGCGATCTCGATGAAGCGGCGGGACGTGAGTACGGTCTTGATCTCGGCCGCCAAAATCGCCGCCAGCATGTTCTTGGTACCGGTGGAGAAATTCAGCATGGCGGGCACCCGGCCGTAGGCCTGGAGACCGAAGAAGGTGGCCACGGCGCCCACCGAATTGGGCAGCATCAACCCGACGAATTCGCCCTTATGGGTCGATGCCGCCAGCTTGCGGCCGAGCACCAGGGCGCCGAGCACAAGACGCCCATAGCTGAGCGGTTTGCGTTCGATATCCTCGGCCACCGGTTGGGCGCTGCCGTGGATGACCTGGGCGTCGAGCACCGCGTCGAACAGGGTGGTGCGATGACGGCCGGTCTGGAAGATCATCTCGCTCATGACGTCGTAGAGCTTGGTGCCCGCCAGGCGGCGGCGCTCCCGGCCGACGATATGGTCGGGGATGGCGAAGCGCCGGGGCTCCAGGATGGTCACGGTGATCTTAGGGAACCAGCGCAGGCGAACCTTGCCCCTGAGCCGCGAGAACATCGTGTACTGGGCGCCATCGACGCGCACGGGAACCAGCATGGCGTCGGCCTTGTCGGCGATCATGCCGGGGCCTTCGTAGACCTTCATGAGGGCTCCGGTAACGGTGATTCGGCCCTCGGGAAAGATCACGCAATGGCGATCCTCGCGCACCGCCTTGATCAGGGACTTGGTCGCCATGGGGTTGGTCGGGTCCATGGGAAAGGC
The DNA here is from genome assembly GCA_046582535.1 of Alphaproteobacteria bacterium. Classification (GTDB taxonomy): domain Bacteria; phylum Pseudomonadota; class Alphaproteobacteria; order JAAXGF01; family JAAXGF01; genus JAYZAP01. Next base: position 7,197 of record JAYGEF010000192.1, on the reverse strand, counting down.
GTCGACCAGGGCCAGGAACGGCTTCATCCACCAGGCCTCGGCGGTGTGGGTGTTGACCGCGAACAGGGGTTTGACCGGCAGGTAGACCGCCAGCAGCACCGCATCGAGGAAGGATACGTGGTTGACGACGATGACCGCGCGCTTGCCCGCCTTGGTTATGTTCTCCAGGCCGACAACCTCGACCCGGTAGCACAGCTTGAGCATGAAGATCAGGATCGCCTTGATCATGGCGTCGGGCAGCAGCCCGCAGACATAGGTGGCGGCAAAGCCGTTGCCGACGGCGAGAGCCAGGAAGACCTCGGGCACGGTAAAGCCCGCCGTCAGCATGGCGGTGGCCGCCAGGGCGCCAACCACCATGAACAGGGCGTTGCTGATATTGTTGGCGGCGATCACCCGAGCGAGATGGTTCTCGTCGCTGCGGCTTTGCAGAATGGTGTAGAGCGGCACGATGAACAGGCCGCCGCAAACCGCGATGGCGACCAGATCGAAGACGATGCGCCAGTTGCCCGGGTCCTGGAGAAAGGCCCAGGCGTCGATCAGACCGGGCGCGGCCGGCACATAGGTGCTGCCGACCAGATACAGATCGGCGATGAAGATGGTCATGCCGACGGCGCCGAACGGGACATATTTGGCCGAGATCGAACCCTTCAAGATAATGTTGCAGAGCAGGGATCCCAGCGCGATGCCGACGGAGAACAGGGTCAGGAACAGGGTGAAGACGGTCTGGTCACCGCCGATCACGTCCTTGGAAAACCCCGGGAACTGGGTGATGAATGTGGCGCCGACCAGCCAGAACCAGGATATGCCCAGGATCGACAGGACAATGGCGCGCTTCTCGCAGGCGTGGCGAACGATCTTCCAGGTCTCGCCGAGAATATTGGGGTTCAGCGTCAACGCCGGTTGCGGGGCCGGGGCGCTGGGAATGGCGAAACTTGCCGCCAGGCCGGCCAAGGCCAGGCCGACGACGCCCACGGAAACGATCACCGCACCATGATCCCCGAGGATCAGGAGCCCGCCGGCGATGGTGCCGAGCAAGATGGCGAGAAAGGTTCCGGCTTCGATCAGCGCGTTGCCGCCGATCAGCTCGTCCCGGGAAAGGTGGCTCGGCAGAATACTGTATTTGAGCGGCCCGAAGAACGCCGACTGCACCCCCATGAAGAACAGCACGGCCATCATCAGATAGACGTCGCCATACCAGAAGCTGGCGGCACCCAGACCCATGATCAAAACCTCGGCGCTCTTGATCCGGCGGATCATGGCGGACTTCTCGAACTTGTCCGCCAGTTGGCCCGCAGGGGCCGAAAACAGGAAGAAGGGCAGAATGAAAATTCCGCCGGCAATGGTCACCAGAATTTGGCCGTTCAAGCCGGCGGCCTCGGCGATGCGGAAGATGATCAGCGTCGCCAGGGCGTTCTTGAACAGGTTGTCGTTCAGGGCGCCAAGGGCCTGGGTTGCGAACAGCGGCAGGAAGCGCCGGGTCGCCAGCAGGTGAATCTGGTTCTCGCTCATTGGTTTGTATCTCTGTCCCGTCCGAGGAAAATACAATTATCACGTCTGTCTCATGGTCATGAATTCCGTTTGCGAAAAGGCTGTATCGCTCAGGGAATAAATGAACGTTGTTCAATATATATTTCGATCGCTCTCAAGTTTCAAGATATTTTTTGGACGCTGTTCAATAAATTCTTCGATCCGGAGATTTCCACGTATTTCGGATCAGGCGTTCGCGCAACGCGTTTCATGAACTGGCACCCAGCGCGACTTGGGATGACCGCTTCCGTCGAAATCCTTGAGCCTGGGGAACAGGCGCTCTATTAGAATGGGCAGTATCTATCCAGCCAGGGGAGAGAAGAATGGCTCGAGGAATGATCGTGGCGCCGCAGCCGGAGGCGGTGGAGGCCGGCGCCGTGGTGCTCAAGAACGGCGGTAACTGCATTGACGCCGCCATCGCCTGCGCTCTGGTGCAAGGCGTTGTCGATCCCCTCATGTGCGGTATCACCGGCTTCGGCAGCATTCAGATGTACCTGCCGTCGAAGGGGGTTCACACCTGCATCGACTTTCACGGCAAGGTGCCGGCGGCGGCCACCGCGGATATGTGGGAACACCTTATCGAAGGTGAGGCGCGGGATGGCTTCGGCTTCATCCTCAAGGGTTTGGTCAACGATGTCGGCTATCAGTCAATCACCGTACCCGGCAGCCTCAAGGCCTATTTTGAGGCCCAGACCAGCCATGGCACCATGGACTGGGCCGACGTAGTGGCGCCGGCCATCGCCCAGGCCGAGGCCGGCTTCCTGGTGCGGCCTCATGTCACCGATTTCTGGTCCGATCCCGGCTCCATGGGCCGCGCGCCCAGTTCCCTCAGGGTCAGCCAGAACCGCCATGCGCGAAAGCTCTACTGCGACGACAACGGCGTTCCCCTGCGGGCCGGTGAGTTCGTTAGGAACCCGGACCTGGCGAATTCCCTGCGCCGCATTGCCGAGGGCGGCGCCGATGTCTTCTACACCGGCGACATGGCCGACCAGATCGACGCCGACATGAAAGCCCATGGCGGCTTGCTCTCGAAGCAGGACCTGGCCGATCACGAAACCGTCCATACGGAACCCCTGTGGGGCGCGTATCGCGGCCTCAAGGTCGCCACCAACCACCCGCCGGGCGGTGGCATCATGCTGCTCGAAATGCTCAACACCCTGGAGAACTTCGACCTTGCCGCCCTGGGTCACAACAGCCCGGAATACATCCGCGTGGTCTGCGAGGCCATGAAGCGGGCGACCGCCGACAAGGACGCCCATGTGGGCGATCCCGCCTATGTGGATATTCCCGTCGATCGCCTCATCGGTAAGGATTACGCCGCCCAAATGGCCGCCGATATCCGCAACGGTGAGGTCGCCCATGTGACCCGCCTGGGCGTGGGCGACAAGGGGCGCGGCCAGGCGGAATCGCCCCACACCACCCATATCTCGGTGGTCGATAGTGACGGCGGGGCGGTGTCCATGACCCATTCCTTAGGCATGCCGTCGGGCATTATCACCGAGGGCCTGGGCTTCATGTACAACGGCTGCATGGGGGTGTTCGATCCCCGGCCCGGACGCACCGGCTCGATCGTGCCGGGCAAGGCGCGGTTCAGCTCGATCTGCCCGGCGATCCTGTTCAAGGACGACAAACCCTGCATGGTTATCGGCGCCCCGGGCGGCACCCAGATCGCCATGGGGGTGCTGCAGGCGATCCTCAACGTGGTCGATTTCGCCATGCCCATGGACCGCGCCGTTTCCGTGCCCCGGTTCTCCGCGACCAGCGACGCCATCGATGTCTCCAACCGCATTCCCAACTATGTGGCGGCCGCGCTTGAAGACCAGGGCTACGAGGTCATCCGCAGCTATCTGAGCTACGGCTTTGGCGCCGTCCACGGCATCACCATCCATGACGACGGCAGCCTCGAAGGCGGCGCCGACCCGGGCCACGACGGCATGGCGTTGGAGGTTTAATCGCTCGCGTTGGCGAGCCCGATATTGCTAGCAAGGAGAAGAGACATGCGTGCGGTTTGGTACGAAGCGACAGGGGCGGCGGACGAGGTGCTGCAGTGTGGTGACATGGAGATCCCGGAGCCCGGCCCCGGCGAGGTCCGGGTGAAGCTGGCAACGTCCGGGGTCAATCCGGTCGATACCAAGCGCCGCCTTGGCGGCCGCGGCCCCATGGATGCGCCCCGGGTGGTGCCCCATTTCGACGGCGCCGGGATCATCGACGCGGTCGGTGACGGCGTTGACGGCCACCACATCGGCCAGCGGGTCTGGGTCTATGACGCCCAATGGCAGCGCCCTGGCGGCACCGCCGCCGAGTTCACCACCGTGCCGGCAGTTTGCGCCGTGGCCCTGCCCGACCGCACCAGCTTCGCCGAGGGCGCCTGCCTCGGCATTCCCGCATTGACCGCCCATGGTTGCCTGTTCGGCGATGGCTCGGTGGCGGGCAAAACCGTGCTGGTGACCGGCGGCGCAGGCGCGGTCGGGCGCTACGCGGTGCAATTCGCCAAGCTGGGCGGCGCCACGGTGATCGCCACGGTGAGCGGCGATGACAAGGCGATCCCGGCCAAGGCGGCCGGCGCCGATCATGTAATCAACTACAAGACCGATGACGTGGCGGCGCGGATAAACGCGAGTCTCGGCGGCGGCGGCGTCGACCGTATCGTCGAGGTCGAGTTCGGCGGCAACCTGCCGACCAGCCTGAAGGCGCTCAATGTCGGCGGGACCATTGCCGCCTACGCCTCCGACGCGGTCAGGGAGCCGGTGGTGCCGTTCTATCCCCTGGCTTACAAGCAGATCAGCCTGCGTCAGGTGCTGGTCTTCCTGCTCTCCGACGCGGCCAAGGCCCAGGCGGTGGATGATATCACCCGCTGGATGGCGGCGGGCCAGCTGAGCCACCACATCGGCCCGCGCTTCGCCCTTGAGGACGCCGCCGCCGCCCACCAGGTGGTCGAGGGTCACGCGGTCGGCAAGGTGCTGCTCGACATCGCCACGCTCGACTAGGGTGGTCGAGCGAGCGCCCTCGGCGGCGAGCGTCGCCCTCGGCGGTCTTATCGCCCTTGCGGTAGCCGTGGGGATCGGCCGTTTCGTCTATACCCCGATCCTGCCGTTCATGGCCGAGGACCTGGGTCTAACGCAGTCACAGGGCGGCGTTATCGCGTCGGCGAATTTCCTTGGTTATCTGCTCGGCGCCCTTGCCGCCTCGATCGCAGCGCTGCCCGGCGGGCGGCGACGCTGGTTTCTCGGCGCTCTTGTCATCAGCGCGCTATCGACCGCGGCCATGGCGACAACCTCGTCCCTGGCGGTGTTCCTGGCCTTACGATTTTTCGGCGGCGCGGCCAGCGCGTTGGTGCTGGTTTTCGGCTCGGCACTGGTCCTCGACAGCCTCGCGGCAGCGGGGCGGACGGGCCTCTCCGCCGTGCATTTCGCCGGCGTCGGCGTCGGCATCGCGGTCTCCGCCATGGTGGTCTCGGGCCTTACGGTTGAAGGCTATGGATGGCGCGCCCATTGGCTGTTCAGCGGGGCGCTATCGCTGTTTGCCCTCGCGGTTGTGGTCTGGCTGGTCCCCAGGGGGGAGAGCCGTGAGCCAGCGCCGACATCGGCGCCCGGCGCCTGGGCCGACCGCCGGCTGATCGCGCTTATCATTGCTTACGGCTTGTTCGGATTCGGCTACGTCATCACCGCGACATTCATCTCGACCATGGTGCGACTGTCGCCGGCCATCGCTTCCATCGAGCCGGTGATATGGCTTGTGGTTGGTGTGGCGGCGATTCCATCGGTGGCGCTGTGGACCTGGATCGGGCGGCGCTGGGGCAACGACCGCAGCTTCGCGCTGGCCTGTCTCGTCGAGGGTCTCGGCGTCGCCTTGAGCGTTCTCGCAACCAGCGCCTTCGCCATTATTGCGTCGGCGGTGCTGCTCGGCGGGACGTTCATGGGCATCACCGCCTTGGGACTGATCCATGGGCGCAGCCTTGCGACGGGCGACCCCCGCCGCATCATCGCGTTGATGACGGCGGCGTTCGGCTTTGGCCAGATGATCGGGCCGAGCTTTGCCGGCATCGCCTACGATCTCACCGCCAGCTTCACGGCGCCGACGCTGACGGCGGCCGCCGCGTTAGTCATAGCGGCCGGTCTGGTTGGACGACACGCTGGCAACCGCCGCCTCTTCAGGTGACGACAGTCCGCTCCACATCGGCGGCGAGCGTCGCCCTCGGCGGCCTCATGGCCCTGGCGGTGGCCATGGGCATCGGCCGTTTCGTCTATACGCCGATCCTGCCGTTCATGGCCGAGGATCTTGGCCTGACTCAGGCCCAGGGCGGCGTCATCGCGTCGGCCAATCTTCTCGGCTATCTGGTCGGCGCCCTTGGCGCCGCGATCACCGGCCTGCCGGGCGGGCGGCGCGGCTGGTTTCTCGCCGCCCTGGCCATCAGCGCTCTAACCACCGGGGCCATGGGCGCGACCTCGTCCATGACCATGTTTCTGGCCTTGCGCGTCATCGGCGGCGCGGCCAGCGCCTTCGTCATGGTTTTCGGCGCGGCGATCGTTCTCGACAGCCTGGCGGCGGCGGGCCGTGCCGGTCTCTCCGCCGTGCATTTCGCCGGCGTCGGTGTCGGCATCGCGGTATCCGCTCTGGTGGTTTCGGGGCTGGCCGCGGAAGGCTACGGCTGGCGTGCCCACTGGCTGTTGAGCGGCGGCATATCGCTGCTCGCCCTGGCCGCCGTGGTCTGGCTGATCCCCGGCGGTGGGAGCGATGAACGGCCGGCGGCGGCGCCGCGTGGCGGTGCCATCGACCGCCGGCTGATTGCTCTTACCATCGCTTATGGCCTGTTCGGATTCGGCTACATGATCACGGCGACCTTCATCTCGACCATGGTCAGGCTGTCGCCGGACATTCATTCCCTGGAGCCGGTCATATGGCTGGTGGTTGGGTTGTCGTCGATTCCCTCGGTAGCGCTGTGGGCCTGGGTCGGGCGGTGCTGGGGCAACGGCCGCAGTTTCGCGGTGGCTTGTCTCGTGGAGGGCATTGCCGTCGTGTTGAGCGCTTTCGCTACCGGCACCGTCACCATTGTTGCGGCCGCGATATTGTTCGGCGGCACCGTCACCGGCATCGTCGCCCTGGGACTGATCCACGGGCGCAGTCTCGCGCTGGGCGATCCCCGCCGCACCATCGCGTTAATGACGGCGGTATTCGGTCTTGGCCAGGTGATCGGCCCGACCTTCGCCGGGGTTGTCTTCGATCTCAGCGGCAGCTTCATGGCGCCGTCGCTGGCGGCGGCCGCCGCTCTCTTCGCCGCCGCCGTGCTGGTCGGAACTAGCTCTCGTTCTCTCTGAGCCAGTCGATGTAGTGGTGCATGGCCTCGCGCAGCGGGCGGGGGCGCCAGGCGAATTCGTCGGTCATGCGGCTGATGTCGTAGGCGCCGAAGCGGCCGCTACGGCGGCGCACGTCGGCCAGGATGTCGGCTTCCTGGTCGGAGGCGGTTTCCCAACGGGTGCCGGGCACCGCCTCGGTGGTGTAGGCGAGCAGGTCGCCGAGGGTCTCCAGGGCGCCGAAGGCGATGTTATAGACCGAGTGGTCCAATTTGTCCGCGCGCAGCATGCGGGCCAGGCCGTCGGCCACGTCACCGGCGTGAATCCAATCGCCGAAGCCACCCGGGTCGTTGACGGTGATGGTCTCGCCGGCCAGGGC
>JAYGEF010000114.1:0-1642 GCA_046582535.1 Alphaproteobacteria bacterium | reverse complement strand
TAGTTCCACGCGGCCAGATGACCGACCAGCGGCGCGGTGTCGAGACCGGCCAGCTCTTCCTCGCCGACCGAGAACGCGATCACCGGAATGTCTTCCGCCATCACACCTTGGTTGCCGAGTTCCTTGTAGAACGGCACGTTGGCATCGCCATTGATCGTCGAGACCACGGCGGTCTTCTTTCCCGCCGAGCCGAAGGTCTTGACGTCGCCGACGATGGTCTGCCAATCGGAATGGCCGAACGGCGTGTAGTTGACCATGATGTCCTCGGCGGGAATGCCCTTGGCCAGCAGATAGGCCTCGAGGATTTTGTTAGTAGTCCGCGGATAAACGTAATCGGTCCCGAGCAGCGCGAAGCGCTCGACCGAGCCGCCTTCCTCGCTCAACAGATAGTCGACCGCGGGGATCGCCTGCTGGTTCGGCGCGGCCCCGGTGTAGAACACGTTGCGCGAGCTTTCCTCGCCCTCGTACTGCACTGGATAGAACAGCAGGCCGTTCAATTCCTCGAACACCGGCAGCACCGATTTACGCGACACCGAGGTCCAGCAGCCGAACGTCGCCACCACCTGGTCTTTCTCGATCAGCTCGCGCGCCTTCTCGGCGAACAGCGGCCAGTTCGACGCCGGATCGACGACCACGGCCTCGAGCTGCTTCCCCAGCAGGCCGCCCTTGGCGTTCTGCTCCTCGATCAGCATCAGCATGGTGTCCTTCAGCGTGGTCTCGCTGATCGCCATGGTCCCGGACAGCGAATGCAGAACGCCGATCTTGATGGTGTCCTCGGCCTGGGCCGAGACGGCGGAAATCACGGCTGCGGCGAAAGCGCCAGCGCCGACAAGTCTACGCAATGAATGGGTCACGTCTAATATCCCTCCAGACAGTGATTGTTGTTGCACCGGAGGAGGACATCGCAAGCGCCGTGCCAAATCCGGCGGTACGGCGAAACTTGGTTCAGGACTCGAATTGAATCAGGAAGTTAGGTGTTCAAGCTATTGGCGATAATGAGCTTTTATTAGCCAACGCCGACTCTAAATTGCATACATAATAGGCAAAACATAATTTACGCCTAATTAATGACCAATAATGGAGTCCGCCCCAAGGCGCTTTCTTGACGATACGCGGCAAACCCAGCAAGAACACCCCACGGCGGGCCACGGCCCACCGCAGGGATTGTTGTTGCACCAAACCACAATCCCGGAGCCCCGGGAGCGAATCATCGCATCCGGGGCTTTTTGATGAGGACGTAGGGGTGAGGCGGTCTTAGATGTCGGCTCTAGCATTCGCCGCCCACCCTCGGAAACCGCAACACCAGCAACTCCAGCCCTTCCGCGCCGGCTTCGACCTTCACCGCGCCTTCGTCGGCGGAAGCGAACTCGACCGCCAGCGGACCGAATTTCTCATCGCCGCGTGTCAGGCCGCCGGACAGGAGGACGTGGTACTGGCCGCCGCCCTCGCTGGCATCGGGCAGGGTGACCGACGCCCCCGGCGCGAGGCGTAGTGCGACCGCCATAAGCCCGTCGTCGGCGGGTGCGAACAGCGGTTCTTCCTCGGCCCCGTCTTGAGAAATCGCCCCGCGCGTCGCGGTGCCGAGGACTTGGCGTTGTTGGCCTTTGACCAGCAGGTCGCGGCGCTCGGGCAGGTATTTGGC
>JAYGEF010000071.1:0-6061 GCA_046582535.1 Alphaproteobacteria bacterium | reverse complement strand
TTGACCCTGTTGGCGCTCTACACCCTTATCCTGATCTACGGCTTCGTCATCGGGCTCGGCACGAAGAGCCAGTTCGCCCGCCTCGTCGCCACCGGGGTGACGGCGACCTTCTTCGTCTATGTGTTCATCAACATCGCCATGGTGACCGGGCTTATTCCGGTGGTCGGCGTGCCCCTGCCGCTGGTCTCCTACGGTGGAACGGCCATGGTGACCATCATGGTCGGCGTCGGCTTGCTGATGAGCGTCTATGTCCACCGCGACATCGAGATACCACGGCGCCCGCCGGTTTAACGGTCGCGGCATTTTATACGGTCGCCGAACGGCTCCCTGCGTTCAAGCGCCACGCAGGCTTACGCCAAACAATCGGCGGCTCGCGGTCGCTCGCTTGCTTCCCCGACCGTTATCGGTCGGGTAATGCTGCCGAGCCTAATATGAGACTCACCGGCGGCAAAGCCGCCCTGATGCGCAACTGCTTAAGATTTCTCAGGAACTTCTCCAGCCAGGTCACGTCGTAGACGCCATTGACGAAATCCGGCTCGGCGATGAGCCGCAGGTGGAGCGGTATGGTGGTCTCGACGCCGTCGATGACGTACTCCTCGAGGGCCCGGCGCAGGCGCATCAGGCATTCGTTGCGGTTGGCGCCGTGGACGATGACCTTGGCGATCAGGCTGTCATAGGTCGGCGGGATGGCGTAGCCGGCGTAGAGCGCCGAGTCGACCCGCACGCCGAGGCCGCCCGGCGCGTGGTAGTGGCCGATGCGGCCCGGCGACGGCGCGAACGTCTCGGCGTTTTCGGCGTTGATGCGGCATTCGATGGCGTGGCCGTTGAGGCGGATGTCGGCCTGGCCGTAGCCCAGCGGGGCGCCGGCGGCGACCCGGATCTGTTCGCGCACCAAGTCGATGCCGGTGATCATTTCGGTTACCGGATGCTCGACCTGGAGCCGGGTGTTCATTTCAATGAAGTTAAAGACGCCGTCCTGGTAGAGGAACTCGACCGTGCCGAGGCCGTGATAGCCGATCTCGACCATGGCCTTGACGACGGTTTCGCCCAGGATGTTGCGTTGATCGCCATTGAGCGCCGCCGCCGGGGCTTCTTCCAGTATCTTCTGGTGGCGCCGTTGGAGCGAGCAATCGCGCTCGCCCAGGTGGACCACGTTGCCGTGCTCATCGGCCAACACCTGGATTTCAATATGCCGCGGCCCGTCGAGGAACTTCTCCATGTAGAGAGTGTCGTCACCAAAGGCGGCGCGCGCCTCGGCCCGGGCCAGGGCCATATATTCCGCCAGCTTCGATGAGTCTGGCACCATCTTCATGCCCTTGCCACCGCCACCAGACACCGCCTTGACGACCACCGGATAGCCGATCTCGGCGGCCAGATCTAAAGCCTCGTCGCCGTCACTGATGGGGCCGTCGGAACCCGGCGTTACCGGCACGCCGAGTGACTGCATGGCGGCCTTGGCGGCAATCTTGTCGCCCATCATGCGCAGGTGCTCGGGCTTGGGGCCAATGAAGACGAAGCCGTGTTCTTCGACAATCTGCGCGAAGCTGGCATTCTCGGCGAGGAAGCCGTAGCCCGGATGAATGGCGTCGGGGGCGGTGATTTCGGCGGCGGAAATGATCGCCGGGATGTTGAGGTAACTCTGATTGGCAGCTGGCGGGCCGATGCAGACACTCTCGTCGGCGAGGCGCACATGCATGGCGTCGGCATCGATGGTGGAATGGACGGCGACGGTGCGTATGCCCATTTCGCGGCACGCGCGATGAATACGCAGGGCGATTTCCCCGCGATTGGCGATCAGCACCTTGTCGAACATGGGAGCGGGCGCTCTTACGCGAGAACCAGCAGGGTCTCGCCGAATTCGACCGGGCTGCCGTTCTCGACCATGATCTGGCTAACCGTGCCGCCGCGCGGAGCGCGGATCGGGTTCATCACCTTCATGGCTTCGATGATAAGCAGCGTATCGCCTTCCTCGACCCGGGCGCCGACCGAGACGAAATCCGGTGCGCCCGGCTCCGGCGCACTGAAGACCGTGCCGACCATGGGCGATGGCACGGCACCAGCGGGCGCGGCGTCGCTGGTCGACGGTGTGGCAGCGGATGGAATTTCGGCCGGCGCCGGTGCCGGGGCGGCATGAACAACGCCTGGCGCCGCGCCGCGGGCGACCCGGACCCTGTGGTCACCATCGCCGAGCTCGATTTCGCTGAGGCCGGTTTCCTCGAGCAGATCGGCGAGCTGGCGGACCAGATCGGCGTCGACCTCGAATTTTCCTGCAGTCATTGCCCTAGCCCCCGTCTGATTTACCGATGATGCGCGCCATGGCGTCGAGCGCCATCTCGTAGCCCTGGCTGCCGAATCCGCAGATCATGCCGACGGCGGCCTGGGATACGTAGGACTGCTGGCGGAACGACTCACGGCGATGGATGTTGGAAAGATGAACTTCGACCACCGCCAACTCACTGGCCAGCAAGGCGTCGAGCACGGCGATGGAGGTGTGAGTCAAGGCGCCGGCGTTGACGATTAGCCCGGCAACCGTGGTCCGCGCTTCCTGAATCCAGTCGACGATCTCGCCTTCGCCGTTGGATTGGCGGAAATCCACAGCCAGGCCCAGGGCGTCGGCCCGCGCCACACACAATGCTTCCACGTCGGCCAGGGTCTCGTGGCCGTAGATATCCGGTTCCCGCGTCCCCAGCAGGTTGAGATTGGGGCCATTGATAATGAGGATCGTCGCGCTCATGGGCGGCTTTCGTCCAATTGGATATGGCATCGAATCGGCTATGGGCGTTCGCCTCATTATAGCACGCGGTGAATGCCAGGCAACGGCGTGGTTTCCCGTATTCCATGCCAGATTTAGATACGCCGGCCGACCCAGATCACCCGGCCGGCCACATCGACGTCGTCGGGGGCGACCGGGGCCAGGCGAGGGTAATTCTCGTTGTCGCAGGAAATCGTCACCTCGCGGCGTACGGGATCGATAAGCAGGCGCTTGACCAACACGAAGTCGCCGAAGCGTACGATGTAGACCCCGTCCCGCGCCGCGCCGCGCTGGCTCAGGTCGACCAGGATGGTGTCGCCGTCGGCCAGGGTCGGATACATGGAATCGCCGTGAACGGTGATGACCGCCAGCTCGTCGGTTGACGCGGTGGTTATCGAGCGCAGCCAGTCGTGGCGAAAGGCTAGGCGGCCGGTCTCGTACTCGTTGTCGATGATGATGCCGTCGCCGGCCGCCGCCGAGACCTCGTAGGTCGGCACGAAGTCGAGGTCTTCCTCATAACGCGCCATGGTTGCCGACGGCGTCGTGCCGGGCTCGATAAGATCGATAACCGAGCACTCCAGGGACCCGGCAATCTTCTGCACCGTGTCGTGGCGCGGATGTTGGGATTTGCCGATCAGGATATCACGCACTGCGGTCTCGTTGAGGCCGGCCGCCCGGGCCAGGGATTTCTGGTTGAAGCCCCCGGCTTCCATGCGGCGGCGGATTTCCCGCGCCAACTCACTTGCCATGATTCCTCCCAATATTCTGCCGTTCAGGCAACCAAATCGATGATTGTTTCCACCGATGCCATGTAAACTCGCATAAAATCGGCCAAATTGCACATAGGAAATATCCCGTTGACAATATGGAATTTATCGCTTTAATGGAAATCATGGCATATATCCCCTTGACATATGTAGTCGTTGCTCATACGCTGATAGGGAAGGAGATAAACGGTGAAACAGACGCTCAACATACAAGATTTCTTCAGGATGTTTCCCACGGACGAAGCCTGTTTGGACCACCTTATGGAAACCCGCTACGGCATGGCTGGCCAATGCCCCAAGTGCGAGAAGCACACAAAGTGGCATCGGCTTAGGAAACATCCCGCTTACGAGTGCCAGTGGTGTGGACACCATTTACACCCCATGCCCGGCACTCCATTCGAGCGCACCCGCACACCGCTGCAAAAGTGGTTCTATGTCATGTTCCTGTTCTGCATGACCCGCAACGGTGTATCGGCCAAGGAAATCCAGCGTCAGCTTGGCGTGACGTACAAATGCGCGTGGCGTATGGGTCACGAAATCCGCAAATACATGGCCTACGCCGATGGCGACAGACCGCTAGGCGGGAACGCCATTGTCGAGATCGACAAGACCTTCATCGGCGGCAAAGACCCGAAGGGGAAAGATGACAAGTACATCGTCCTCGGCATGGTCGAACGTGGCGGCGACATCATCATGCGCCAGATACCCAATCGCGGCGAATTCGCAGTTGTCCCGCCTATCAAGCAATGGGTCAAGCAAGGCACCCGCGTTGCCACAGACAGCGCGCGGGCCTTCTTGGGTTGACGCATGAAGGTTATCGCCACGCCAGCGTCAACCACTCCGCCAAGGAGTACGTTCGTGGTCCCGTTCACACCAATACGATTGAGGGCTATTGGGCGGCGCTCAAGCGCGGCATCAACGGCACTCACGTTTGGGTATCACGCAAGCACCTAGACAAATACCTCGGTGAGTTTGAATACCGTTTCAATCTTCGGAAGCATCCTGATTTGATGTTTGATCTGCTGTTGCAGGCTTTCCCGAGGCCATAGCGTCCAACAGACCATCGAACCGCGAGTGCAGATTACCCGCCTAGGGCTCTATCTCATGCTCCCGCGCGAACTGGTCCAGCTTGCCCAGCTTGCGGGCCTCTTCGAGACTTAGGTATTTACCTTGGGCCACTCTTTACCGCCTTCTGAATGATACTTTCTATGCGAGTTTGCCTTCGGGCTAACTGCTTATAACCAAAATAACCGATGATAAGCCCCGACATTAAAGCAACAGCGCAAATCCAAAATAGCGCATCCTTATACCAAATATCGGTAGTTACTATCCGCTCCACACCGAGCCAAAAGGCTCCCGCCGCGAAAAATTCTCCGGCAACAAACTGAAGAAAATCCTCGACGCTGGCATTTTTGAAATCCCTTAGATCGTCCACGCGCACCCCCACAACATCTTCTTCGTAGTCGTGATAGCGCGACGTAACGGACGCTCCAGGCCCTGTGTCAAAGGTAGGCTTCTCTTGGCGGGTGCTAGCCACCGGCTTTCTCCCGATTGTCGGGAGAGTCTGGCGACTCCTCTTCCTCCGCTTCTTCGCGCTTGAACAAACCCATGAACACTGCATTGAAATGAACTGTGTGCCCGCAGTTCTTGCATATTGTCATGATCTGAGGATAGGCCGAACCCCCGAGCACGACCCCCCCCTCCAACATGTACAATTCCGGTAATCGCGTGTTCGACGAGTTGGAAGTCGTTTTCTCCACACGCCGAGCACGCCAGATTGGGGGCGCGGCTCTCGATCCAATGGATTGCCTGTTTTGCCTCCTCTCGGGTTAGCTTCCCATCCTTGTCTGGCATTAATTCCGCCTCCGAAATTCAGCCAACTATCGTGCGCCCACAACTCGTTGGGGCAAAGGGCTTCGTTTCGGCGACTCATATCATATTCTTCGTACATACGCCAAGGGGATATATACCGAAATCATGATTTGGGACAAACAACGAACAATTTTAATATCGCAAATCATCACAACAGCAACGCCCGGCTGGCCACTGGCAACTGCCGAAGCGCTGGTGCGAATGTGGAACCAGGGCCTCACCGCGCCGGAGGTAGGCGCCCGTATCGGCAAGACCGCCCGGGCCGTCGAATGCAAGGTCTACAAGCTGCGCGCCGCCGGCCACAGCCTGGCGCCCCGGCGGGCAATCGACGAGCCGGCACGGGTATCCCGGCGCTGCCTCTATTGCGGCGAGGATTTCCCCAGCAGCCATCCCGGCAACCGCCTGTGCCCGGGATGCCTGGTGGACGGCCCCTTTACCAGCACCCTGCTGTGACACCGAGGCGACCAAAAAACCGAACGTGGAGGACGACCATGAAACAGACTACCAAAGCCGCCGCCCGCCCGGGGCCCTGGGGAGAAACCGAGGTCGAGACCCGTCTCTTTGAGGCCGTCGACACGCTTAAACGGGTGCCGGCGCCCCATATGCAGGTCCATGTGACGACATGGCCCGCCTATGTCTACGACAGTCACGAGGCCTATGGCTATACCGG
>JAYGEF010000491.1:0-3189 GCA_046582535.1 Alphaproteobacteria bacterium | reverse complement strand
CCGTACGAACTTCACCGCCTACGCCGACCAGATCGTATTCGATCGCATACCTGCCGGGATCGCGCCAGAACTTGTCATAGACGGCGCTGATCCGTTCGCGATCTCTGGGGTGGACGAATTCGAGATATTCGCTATTCGAATGCTCCTTGGGGGTGACCAACGCGCTGATGAAGTCAGCCAACCAACCAGTCGGTGTGAACCGCGACGATTCGCTGGAATACTGCACCCATAGATCCAGCTTGGCGCCGGCCTGGGCAATGGCAAGCAGATCGTGATTATGCTGCAGTTCCGCCTCGACCCGTTGCTTCTCGGCGACTTCCTCGATCAGTTTTGCATTGGCTGCGGTCAGTTCGCGGGTACGTTCGTCAACACGCCGTTCAAGGTTATCGCGCGCCTCGCGTAACGCCGCCTGGTTGCGCTGCTGGTCCGCGGCATAAGTGCCCGGGGTATCCTGCATGGCAGCCAGCGAGCGCAGTACCGCCAGCGGTTCGCCACCGGCCTCCATGTCAATATCGTTGTCGTAGCGGCCCTTCTGAATTTGGCAAAATACCGCGACGGCGCGGCCCAACGGCCGGGTTACCGATTTGACCAGCACGGAGCCGAGAACGGCGGCCATCAAAAACGCCGCCAAAACACCGGCGAGCAGGTGGTTTCGGTGTTGCTCGGTCCGGTCGATGCGCGCCTCAAGCACCGTGACGAGTCGAGCCGCCGTGAGATCAAACAGCGAGCCCGCGCCTTCGATAACCGCCGAGGCTTCGATGAAGTAAACGTCCGGATCAACGTCGGCCCAACCGCCGTTGTCACGGCGGGACAAGTGCCGGGCAACCGTGCCCTCCAGCGCCGCCAGCCGATCCTGCCAAATTGTCAGCGGTTCGCCGAAGACTTGCCTCGACTCGTCGTCCTTGAGCACGATTTCGAAGTCGTACACCAGCGCCCGCCATACCGTCTGGAGGCGCGCCGACGCGCCCATCAAATTATCGCGGGCGCTGGGGCTAAGCACACCAAGGGCCGCCGCGCCACTGCCTACGCCACGGAGGCGGTCAATATCGTCGGCCATAACCGGCAGAATATTTACCGCGATATTCATCAGGTAGTAGCTATCGATGGCCGGGTCGAGGATCAGGTTTGACGTGTTAGCCAAATGCCGGATCAGATCGAGGCCGTCTTCGGCGAGCATCACATGACGGGCCCACGCCCGATCCGCATTCAAGCCGTGCCAGGTCTCGCGTAGCGCCGACCACTGCTCTTGCATGGCGCGGCGTCGGTCGGCGGTATCCAGCAAGTTGCCATGGCGCTGCTCAATATCGGCAAGGTCGGAAAATCCCTGGTCGATAAGAATATCCGTTTGGTCAGCCGCCCGACGTGCCGCCGCGTCGCCATCGAGCCAGCGCCGGGCCAGGCCACGATGCTGCTGAATGTGGCTGACAAGCTGCATCGCCGCGGTGAGATGCGCGACGCCGATGATTTCCTTGCGGGCAAATTCAATGTCGGCGTTCTGCTCGTTGACCAGGAAGAATGCCAGCATGGCGAGCGGAATGCACAGCATCAGCCCGGCCGCCAACAAGCGGTGCCAGACCTTGAATTCGCGCAGCCAATTCATCGTCCGAATGCGGTCCAATGACAATCGCGTTTCGCCGTGGCGAAACCCCTGAATAGTTCGACCTGAGAGTTTTTCCCTGCAATAAAGGTTAACAGCACAATCACGCCCTCACCCAGAGAGTCGCCCGCAACTCGCCCACCAACCTGCGCACAACAGCTGGAAACAACGACGTAAATTCGACTTTCACCTATTGCGCGCAGAACAGCGTAACACCGTCACGTTAATCGTTTATTAACGACTGCATTAACAATTCGCCGCACGGATTGCTGGAATCCGTCACCCTCGTCGGCGATTAACCGTTTTACTTCATGCCCCGTTCCCGGCGAATTTGCCCGTAGGCATTGTTGATCGCCGCAAGCTTGTCATTCGCCACATCGATAAACTCCTGGGGCAAGCCTTGGGCCATCAGCAGATCGGGGTGATGCTCACGCGCCAGGTTCCGGTAGGTCTTCTTGATGTCGTCGTCGCTGGCCACCCGAGGAACCCCGAGAACCTCGTAAGGGCTATCGCCGCGTTGCTCGGCCTGGCTGGCATAAATTCGTTCGAACGTGGCCGCTTCGAACCCGAATATATGAGCCACATTGCGCAGGAATTCGAGCTCGGCGGGATGGATAACCCCATCGGTCTTGGCAATCAGGAACAAGCCGTCGAGCAATTCCTCCAGCACCCAGGGACTATCAGCGAACAGACCCGCCACCTGACGGGCATAGGGCTCATAGCCGGCAACATCCTGCTTGGCCTGGTCAAACAGCCGGCCGACATTGGCGGCCTCGTGGGGCGGGACACGAAAGATGCGCTTGAAGGTATCGATCTCATCGCGCGTCACCACGCCGTCGGCCTTGGCCATTTTGGCCGCCAGCACGATTACCGCCACGGAGAACGCCATCTGACGTTGATCGTTAGTCACCGGCCCGGCCCGCATTTTATCGACCGCGTGGCCCGCCACCGTGCCCAGCAAGGCGCCGAGCGGTCCACCCAGGGCAAAGCCGGCTGCCCCGCCGATGATCTTTCCCCAAATGCTCATGCCGGGTTGCCCCCCGTGCGGTTGACCGATTACCACCACACAATAGCCTCAGAAAACCCGCACCGCGAGACTCGCGTTTTGTGCGGGCTTGGGTAACTATGAGTTACCCGTCGCCAAGGTCAGGCAACGGGACAACGACACAGGGGGTAAACCCCGGGAAATTGTTAGTAGATGAGGTTTGATAAGGGGCTTGCGAGCTCTGCTTGAATGTTTGGGAGGACACATGAGTGACAAGCGCACCGTAGCCATCGTTGGCGCATCGCTAAGCGGCAAGACGACACTTCTCGAGGGTCTGTTGTCGGTCGCCGGCGCAATCGGCCGCAAAGGCAACGTCAAGGACGGCACTACTGTCGGCGACGGCTCGGCGGAAGCCCGCGAACGCCAGATCAGCACCGAAGTATCAGCCGCCACGGCGGACTATGAAGGCGTCACCTTCACGTTCATCGACTGCCCCGGTTCCATCGAGTTCGCCGCCGAGGCGCGCTACGCCCTGATGGGCGCCGATGCCGCCATTGTGGTCTGTGAGCCGGCCGCCGAACGCGCCACCATGCTGGCGCCCATATTC
>JAYGEF010000429.1:0-3018 GCA_046582535.1 Alphaproteobacteria bacterium | reverse complement strand
CTTGAAGAGAAAGTGATCGACCACCCACAAGGAGTCCAATCCGATGGCTTCACCGATCTCCGCCATGTCACGGATCTGCGCCCAACTGCGCTGGCCATCGGGCTTTTCCATATGCGGCAACATGAGGCGGATCTTGGCCGGCCGGGCGGTTTTGTCTGATTGGGCCGAAGCCATGGTTCATTCCCCTTTGAAATCATCTAAACACCAAAATTGCGCGGCACTGTAGCATCAACCTACAATCGAATGCTCGCCGATGACCCCGGGTGCCGTCTGAAAGATCATCCATCAGGAGGTCTCCGTACGCGGGCCGTAGGAACGAAGGATACTGTTTATTATGACGATCAACGAAGGTATCGTCCGCATTGGCATTGACCCCATCGACAACGACGGCGTCAGGCAAAACAGGAGCTACAGCCGATGAGCGACGAGCGCATTTTGGCCATCACCGTTCCCAAATGGGGCATGTCCATGGACGAGGGCACGGTGACCTGCTGGCACCTTGAAGAAGGTGCCGCGGTTGCCGCCGGCGATGAAGTGCTCGACATGGAATCCACCAAGATCGCCAACGCCATCGAGGCCAAGGGCGGTGGTATCCTGCGCCGTCAGGTCGCCGACGTTGGCGCGACCCTGACCGTCGGCGCGCTTCTCGGTGTGATTGCGCCCGGCGATATCGACGATGACGCCATTGAGACCTTTGTCTCGGGTTATGTAGTCGAGGCGGTGGACGCGGAAGACGGTGTGTCCGGGCCGGCGACCCAGACCATCATGGCCGGTGAGCGGGCCATTCGTTATGTGGTCCACGGTGAAGGCGGCGAGCCGGTCGTCCTGGTTCATGGTTTCGGCGGTGACATGAACGCCTGGATGTTCAATCAGGATGCCCTGGCGTCCGACCGCGCGGTGTACAGCCTCGATCTCCCCGGCCATGGCGGCTCGGTTAAGGACGTGGGGGATGGCAGCCTTGATGTGCTGGTCGCGGCCGTCGATGCCGTCATGACGGAGACCGGCGCGTATTACGTTCACCTCGTCGGTCATTCCCTGGGCGGTGCGGTCGCCCTGCAAGTGGCGCTGGATAAGCCCGAAAAGATCGCGTCGCTGACGCTGATTGCCCCGGCCGGGCTGGGCCGGGATATCAATGGCGGCTACATCTCTGGTTTTGTCGCGGCCCAGCGGCGCAAGGACATGAAGCCGTTGGCCGAGCAGCTCTTCGCCGACCCCTCCATGGTGACCCGCCAAATGGTCGAGGAACTATTGCGGTCCAAACGGATCGATGGCGTCGACGCGGCCTTGGCGGGAATCGCCGCACGACAATTTGATGGTGATCGGCAGACTATTGATCTCGCCGCACGGGCCGGTGATCTCGATGTTCCGGTGCAGGTCATCTGGGGCGCCGACGACCGCATCATTCCCACCGGTCATGCGGGCAATCTCGAAGGCGCCGCGGTTCACGTCATCCATGGGGCGGGGCATATGCCGATGATGGAAAAGG
Source organism: Alphaproteobacteria bacterium (assembly GCA_046582535.1). GTDB lineage: Bacteria > Pseudomonadota > Alphaproteobacteria > JAAXGF01 > JAAXGF01 > JAYZAP01. The sequence goes on along the minus strand of JAYGEF010000429.1, from coordinate 1,532 downwards.
CCGCCGAGGTGAACGAGTTGATTCGATCGTTCATCGCATGAGGGAATCAGCTACGGCTTGATGATAACCTCGCGGCCGAGTTTCGACAGTCGCTCGCACCCGGTCTCGGTTACCACGATGGACTCGGAGAAGCCGATGCCGTACTCGCGGTACTTCAGGCACAGCGGCGGCATGTGGAATGTCATGCCGGGCACGAAGGGGCGGTGTTCATCCTGCCGGAGCGAGATAATCTCACCCTCACCCCAATCGGGCGGATAGCTGATGCCGATGGAGTAGCCCAGACGGTTGCGGTGATAGTCGCCGAACCCGGCCTTCCGCGTCACCGCGCGCGCCGCGCTGTCGGCCTGGTGAGGCGTTGCCCCCGGCTTGATGGTTTCGAGGGCGGCTTCAACGGCGCCGATACAGGCTTCGGCCGCGCGAACCCATTCATCCTTTGGCTTGCCGACAAAGATCGTCCGCATTAGTGCCGCGGTGTAACGGCGCTTGGATGCGGAAATCTCGAAATACATGAGATCGTCGTCGGCCAGACGATTGGCCCCGCCGGTCTGATGGGGCAAACAGGAGCGGTCTCCGGCGAGAACGAAGGGCGGAAGCCCCATGTACTCGCCCCCATTCTCATAGAGCGTTTTGTTGACGATGCCACTGATTTCGTCGCCGCTGGCGCCCGGCCGCGTGGCATCCCACCCGGCCTGCATGGCCAGATCAACGAGAGCCGCCGACTTCCGCATGATTTGGATTTCCTCCGCCGACTTGATCATGCGCGCATCCCAAAGAATGGGCGTGGCATCGACGAATGTGTTGTCCGGGAGCTCGGTGCAAAGGGTTTCGTGTTCATCGACCGTATAGAAGAAGCCCTGCTTCTCAACGCCGATCCGCTTGCCGGCGCCTAACGCCAGTTGCCGCAGTACATTGGCGGTCACACTCGGCGGATGGTCCCAGTCGAATACTTTGGCGATCCGCGTGCTCCAGGCGAATTCGGGCGTATTAATCCACTCGAAATCGCGGACAACAAACACCGGCTCGCCGTCCTTAGGCACGATCACGCAATGGTACTTGTAATAGCCGGGGGTTTCGTAGCCGCTTAAGTAGGTGATGTTCTCCGGGCCTCGAACCAGCAGCGCATCGAGGCCATTTTCCGCCATGGCGGTTTGGATCAAATCGTAGCGCCGAACATATTCTTCCGGAGAGCACGCCAGGCGATCATGAACGATCATTGGAAGCTCAAAGCCGCTCGCCGTACGTCGCGTCGTCTCTTGAAACGTCACATGCTCCGTATGCTCCGCAACAGAGAAAACATCGCGGTCTGATTCTAAAGCCATCGCTGAAAATCCCCCTAAGCTTTCACTCAACCGATACTCAGAAATTGCGACTGGAACCGTCTAGTTCTGTCCCTTCAGATACCCATTCAAGTCGCGTTTTAGCCTAGGTTTCCCGCCGCGTCTGCTTGGCTACCTAGAAGAAGACATAGGACCGGACCACGACGTTCCTGCGGCACGGTGCGTCGTCAGGCGCAGTTGGGTCAATGCCGGCGG
>JAYGEF010000424.1:0-9221 GCA_046582535.1 Alphaproteobacteria bacterium | reverse complement strand
ACCCTAAATGCTGTTTCGGGGGCTATATCAGAATAGTTATACGTTTACTCAATTTTTCGATTACGGTATCGCCCGGACGCCCCCACCCACCGGATGCTTTCCCTCACCGGATGCGCTATATCCATGGGGATGCGGCGCGGCCCAGCTTAGGCGCGCCGCCGCCGGGGTTTGAGGAGATGGGGTCATGGCGCTAGCGGCCGTTAGTCTTGATGACAAGTACGGGCTGGAGAGCGGGCGGGTTTATCTCACCGGGACCCAGGCGCTGGTCCGTCTGCCGATCATGCAGCGCCAGCGCGACGTGGCCGCCGGGCTCAATACCGCGTGTTTTATTTCCGGCTATCGCGGCTCGCCGTTGGGCAGTCTGGACCGCGAGCTGTGGCGCGCCGGGCCGTTCATTGAGAAGAACCACATTCATTTTCAGCCCGGCGTGAACGAAGACCTGGCGGCCACCGCCGTGTGGGGCAGCCAGCAGGTCGGGCTATACCCGGACGCCAACTACGACGGCGTCTTCGCCATGTGGTACGGCAAGGGCCCCGGCGTCGACCGCTCGGGCGACGCCTTCAAACACGGCAACAACGCCGGCTCATCGGCCAATGGCGGGGTGCTGGCTTTGGCCGGCGACGATCACACCTGCAAGTCCTCGACCCTGCCGCACCAGAGCGAATACGCCTTCATGGACGCCTCCATGCCGGTGCTCAGCCCGGCCGGGGTCCAGGAGTTCCTCGACTTTGGCCTGCACGGCTGGGCGCTGTCGCGCTATTCCGGCCTGTGGGTCGGTTTCAAGACCGTGGCCGAGACCGTGGATACCTCGGCCTCGGTGTCGGTCGACCCGTCGCGGGTGAAGGTCGTCCTGCCGGAGGATTTCGAGATGCCGCCGGACGGCCTCAACATCCGCTGGCCCGACGCCCCCATGGAGCAGGAACGCCGGCTTCACGAGTTCAAGGTCTACGCGGCCCTGGCTTATGCGAAAGCCAACAAGCTCGACGGTATCGTCTTCGGCAGCCTTAAGCCGCGCTTCGGCATCGTTACCGCCGGCAAATCCTACCTCGACGTGCGCCAGGCGCTTGAGGACCTCGGTATCGATCAGGCGGCGGCCGAGGACATCGGCCTAGCGGTTTACAAAGTGGCCATGGTCTGGCCCCTGGAGCGCGACGGCATCCGCCGCTTCGCCGAGGGCCTCGAGGAAATCCTCGTGGTCGAGGAAAAGCGCGCGCTGATCGAGAACCAGCTCAAGGAGCAGCTTTATCACAGCGATGCCGGGCGCCGGCCCCGGGTGGTCGGCAAGTTCGACGAGGCCGGTGACGGGGTGCTGCCGTCAATCAACGAGCTGACCCCGGCGCACATCGCCCAGGTCATCGCCCAACGCCTGGCGCCGATCCACTGCAGCCAGATTATCGACGACCGCCTGGCCTTCCTGGAGCGGAAAGAGGCGGCCCTCGAGGGCTGGCAGGCGCCGCTCGACCGGGTGCCCTATTTCTGCTCGGGCTGTCCCCACAACACCTCGACCAAGGTGCCCGAGGGCAGCCGCGCCCTGGCCGGCATCGGCTGCCACTACATGGCCCTGTGGATGGACCGCGACACCGAGACCTTTACCCAGATGGGCGGCGAGGGCGCCACCTGGATCGGCCAGTCGCCGTTCACCGACACGCCCCATGTGTTCCAGAACATCGGCGACGGCACCTATTTCCATTCCGGCCTGCTGGCGGTTCGCGCGGCGGTGTCGTCGGGCGTCAACATCACCTACAAGCTGCTCTATAACGACGCCGTAGCCATGACCGGCGGCCAGCCCATGGACGGCCCCCTGACCGTGCCGCTGATTACCCACCAGCTTTACGGCGAGGGCATCCGGCGCATCGCCGTGGTCGCCGACGAGCCCGGCAAATATCCCCTGGGCGACGGTTTCGCCGCCGGGGTTACGATCCATCACCGGGACGAGCTCGACCGGGTCCAGCGCGACCTGCGCCAGCTGCCCGGCGTCACCGCGCTAATTTACGACCAGGTCTGCGCCACCGAACAGCGGCGCCGGCGCAAGCGCGGCACGGCGCCCGACCCGGCCCAGCGGGTGGTCATCCACGACGGCGTCTGCGAAGGCTGCGGCGATTGCGGCGTCCAGTCCAACTGCCTGTCTGTGATACCCCTGGAAACCGAACTCGGCCGCAAGCGGACCATCGACCAGTCGTCGTGCAACAAGGATTTCTCCTGCATCAAAGGCTTCTGCCCGAGCTTCGTGACGGTCCATGGCGCCGACTTGCGGCGGCCCCAGGGCGTCGCCGGCGAGGCCGAGATCCCGCCCCTGCCCGAGCCCCAGCGCCCCGGCCTCGACGAACCCTACGGGGTGCTGGTCACCGGCGTCGGCGGCACCGGGGTTGTCACCATCGGCGCGCTGCTTGGCATGGCCGGCCATGTGGATGGTCTCGGCGTCACCGTGCTCGATATGACCGGCCTGGCCCAGAAATACGGCGCCGTGGTCAGCCACGTGCGCTTCGCCAAAGCACCCGAGGACATCCATGCGGTGCGCGTGGCGGCCGGCGGGGCACGCCTGCTGCTCGGGTGCGACATGGTGGTGGCAGCCAGTTTCGACGCCCTGGCCAAGGTCACCAAGGGCGTCACCCATGCGATCATCAACACCCACGAATCACCGACCGGCGATTTCACCCGCGACGCCGACCTGATCTTCCCCGGCCAGGGCCTGCGCGATGCGGTAAGCGGCGCCACCGGCTCCGACCACGCCGACTTTCTCGACGCCACCGGCCTGGCCACGGCGCTGTTCGGCGACAGCATCGCCAGCAACATGTTCATGGTCGGCTATGCCTACCAGAAGGGGCTGCTGCCGTTGTCCGCCGCCGCCATCGAGCGAGCCATCGAACTCAACGACGTTGCCGTCCCTATGAACCAGCGCGCCTTCCGCTGGGGCCGCCACGCCGCCCATGACCGCGCCGCCGTGGAGAGCGCCGCCGCCGGGGCCGCGCCGCAATCGGCCGGTGAGAGCTTCACCGCCAACCTCGACGAGCTGATCAGCCATCGCGTGGGCCAACTCACTGCCTATCAGAACGCCGCCTACGCGGCCCGCTACAGCGCCCTGGTCGCGCGGGTTCGCGGCGCCGAGGCCGACCGCGCCAAGGGTCTCACGGGTCTTACGGAAGCGGTGGCGCGCTACTACTACAAACTGCTGGCCTACAAGGACGAATACGAGATCGCCCGGCTGCTTACCGACCCGGCTTTCGAAGCCCGCATTCGCGACCGCTGCGAGGCCGGCTACACCGTGCGCTACCATCTCGGTCCGCCGCTGCTGGCGGCCACCGACCCCGACACCGGCCGGCCAATCAAGGCCCCCTACGGTGCCTGGATGGGCCACGCCATGCGCCTGGTGGCCAAGTTCAAGGGACTGCGCGGCACGGCCCTCGACCCGTTCGGTTATTCCAGTGAGCGCCGTACCGAGCGCCGCCTGATCGCCGAGTACGAAACCATCATCAGCGAACTGATCGACGGCCTGAACCACGACAATCACGGACTCGCCATGGAGATCGCCGGCCTGCCCGAGCACATCCGCGGCTTCGGCTACGTCAAACAACGCCATATGATCAACGCCAAAGGCGACGAGGCCACACTGCTGGAACGCTTCCGCAATCCGGGCGACGCGGCCAGCGCGGCGGAGTAACGAACCCAGGGAGTTACAGGATGAGTGAAGCACAGGTCGCGGTTGTTGTCGGGGTTGGCGCCGGATTAGGCGCATCCCTGGGACGGCGCTTCGCCGATGCCGGCATGAAAGTCGCCCTGGCGGCGCGCAGCGAGGCCACCACCGGGCCCCTGACGACCGCCATCAACAACGCCGGCGGGACCGCCCGCTCCTACCCCACCGATAGCAGCGACGAAGCCGCCGTGGTCGACCTGTTCGGCCAGGTGGAGAGCGATCTCGGGGCGCCCGATCTGGTGGTCTTTAATACCGGCTCCTACGGCCGCACCAGCGTCATCGAGACCAGTGCCAAGGATTTCGAAGCCAACTGGCGCGCCGGCTGCCTTGGCGGTTTCCTGGTCGGTCAGACAGCGGCCCGGAGCATGGTAAAGCGCGGTAGCGGCACCATTATCTTCACCGGCGCTACGGCGGCGCTGCGGAGCGGCGCCAGCTTCATCAACCTGGCAATCGGCAAGTTCGGCCTGCGCGCCCTGGCTCAGAGCATGGCGCGGGAACTTGGGCCCCAGGGCATCCACATCGCCCACACCATCATCGACGGCGAGATCAACGGCCCGGCCCACGCCGACATGGTCGACGAGATCGCCGACGGCAAACTGCTCGAGCCCGACGCCATCGCCGAGACCTATTACCAGCTCCACATCCAACACCGTAGCGCCTGGACCCTGGAGTTGGACCTGCGCCCAGCAGTGGAGAAGTTCTGAGCTATGACTGTTCGGCACTGCGCCTGTGGCGTGCTGATCGAGGATGGCCGAATTCTGCTCGGCAAGCGTTCGCCCCACCGCAAGATGTACCCCAATGCCTGGGACATGATCGGCGGCCACCAGGAAGACGGCGAGACCCTGGATCAGACCCTGGTGCGGGAACTGGAAGAGGAGATCGCCGTGACACCGACCGCGTATCGCGAAGTCACGGTGATTGCCGAGCGTTCACCCGAGATCCACGGCGAGCGCGCCTATCATGTGTTCGCGGTGACCGCGTGGCGCGGGCCGGGCCCGGCGATGCAGGGCGACGAACATACGGAAATTGGCTGGTTCGCCGTGGAAGACGCCCTCAAACTCGATCTTGCGGTCCCGGGATACAAAGTTGTTCTACGATGCTTCTGACAGGCCAAGGAGCGATCTGAAACCGTCATGGCGACCGAACAGGGAGTGACATATGACCGCGCCGCCGCCGCGAGCTATGCCAAGCATCGCGGCGTATGGCCGGAAATTCTGCAGCCCCTGCTGATGAACAGCGGGATTGATCGCGACTCCCGAATCCTTGAAGTCGGCTGCGGCACCGGCAACTACATCATCGCCGTGCAGTTCATCGCCGGTTGCCGGGCCCACGGCATCGATATTTCCGAGGAAATGCTGGTCCACGCCAAACGGCGCGATGCTCCAGTCAGCTTCGCCGTCGGCTCGGCTGAGTATCTTGAGTTCCCCGACGGCAGTCTCGACCTGGTGTTCTCCGTCGATGTCACTCACCACCTGGGCTCGCCCGCCGATCATTACCGCGAGGCCCATCGCGTGCTGGCCCCCGGCGGCCGGGTGCTCACGGTCACCCGCTCCGAGGACATGCTGGAGACCGTCGCCGTCACCGCGCGCTATTTCCCCGAGACCGTGGCCGCCAATCAGACCCGCTACCCCTCGGCGGACGCCCTGCGCGGACAAATCAGCGATGCCGGGTTCGACCAGGTCGAGACCATCGACGTCTCCCACCCGGTGGAAGTCACCAACGCGGCGCTTTATGCCAGCAAGGCCCGCTCAACATTACATATGATTTCCGAGGACGCCTTTCAGCGCGGCCTGGCGGCGTTGGAGCGCGACCTGGAAAAAGGCCCCGTCACCGGCGAGCAGCACCATTTGATTTTGTGGGCGGTGAAGTAGCGAACCTACGCCCGCGCGTCCTCACGCATCATGGCGGCGGTCTTCTCGCCGATCATGATGGCCGGGGCGTTGGTGTTGCCCGAAATCAGCGTCGGCATGATCGAGCAATCGGCCACCCGCAGGCCTTCGAGGCCGCGCACACGCAGGCATTCATCAACCACCGCCCGGGGATCGCTGCCCATCTTGCAGGTGCCCACGGGGTGATAGATGGTGCTGCTGTATTCGCGAATGTAGTGGAGCATTTCGTCGTCGCTCTGCACCGCTTCGCCGGGCAGATACTCCTCGGCGATGTAGGGCGTGATCGACGGCTGGGAGGCGATTTCGCGGGCCAGCTTGAGGCCGTCGATCATGGTCTGGCGATCGGTGTGGGTGTCGAGATAGTTGGGCCGCATGGCCGGCGCCTGGGCCGGGTCGGCGGATTTGATCAGTACCGTGCCGCGGCTTTCCGGGCGAAGCTGGCAGACCGATGAGGTGAAGCCCGAAAAATCATGCATGCCCAGTCCACCTTTCGACGCCGCCTCGCCAATCAGGTTGGCGTCAATGCTGAGCGGCAGCATGTGGTACTGGACGTCCGGCGTCTCGAGTTCGGGCCGGGTCTTGGCGAAGACGCCGACCTGGCCGGCGGCCAGGGTCATGGGACCGCGCCGGAACAGAGCGAACTGCAGGGCAATGGCGATCTGGCGATGGAGATAGCGGGTGTCGTCGTTGATGGTGATCGGCTTGGTGCAGCGATAGACACTTTTGATCTGCAGGTGATCCTGCAGGTTGGCACCGACACCGGGTGCTTCGAGGACCACGTCGACGCCATGGTCCTTGAGCAATTGAGCCGGGCCGACGCCCGAGAGCTGAAGCAGCTGCGGTGAATTGATGGCGCCGCCGGAAAGCACGATCTCGCGGCCCGCCCGGGCCACCCGGGGCTGGCCCTTGACGCGATATTCCACGGCGCTGGCCCGGCGGCCCTCGAACACCACGCGGCTGGCCAGAGCGTTAACCTCGATGGTCAGGTTGGACCGCCCCTTGGCCTGCTTGAGGTAGCCGGCGGCGGCACTGCAGCGCCGACCTTTGCGGCTGGTGGTCTGGTAATAGCCAACGCCTTCCTGGGTCGGGCCGTTGAAATCGTTGTTGCGCGAAATACCGGCCTCGACCGCGGCCTCGACATAAGCACGGCAGATTTCCCGATCCTCGGTCAGATTCGAGACCCCGAGCGGTCCGCCGACACCGTGGAGATCGTCGGCGCCGCGTTCCTGGTTCTCGGCCTTCTTGAAAAAAGGCAACACGTCGTCCCACGACCAACCGGCATTGCCGAGTTGGCGCCAGTGGTCGTAATCCTGATGCTGGCCGCGCATGTAGATAAGGCCATTGATCGAGCTCGACCCGCCCAGCACCTTGCCTCGCGGCCAGGCGATTCTTCGGCCATTGACGCTGTCCTCGGGCTCGGTCTCGTAGCACCAGCTGTACTTCGGGTGGAACATAGTCTTGAAGTAACCAACCGGGATGTGAATCCACGGGTAGTTGTCCTTGCCGCCGGCTTCCAGCAGCAGCACCTGGTTGGCGGGATCCTCCGAGAGCCGGGCGGCGATAGCGCAACCGGCCGATCCGGCGCCGACGACGATATAGTCGTATATTTGATCAGTCATGGTCGGATCATCCGGCTTGGGTGCTACGGCGTCAATCCATACCCAGGGCGCGCTGGTAGAGGCTGAGTAATTCCTCCTGCTCGTTGCGCTCGCTCTGGTCGAGTTTGCGCAGGCGCACCACCTGGCGCATGGTCTTGGCGTCGAAGCCGTTGCCCTTGGCCTCGGAATAGATCTCCCTAATGGCGGCCGCCATGTTCGCTTTTTCCTCTTCAAGGCGCTCGATACGTTCGATATAGGAGCGCAGCCGCTCCCCCGCGATGCCGCCAACCTCGGTCATTAGACCCGTCCTCCAGCCAAACCCGAACAAAGCACGCGCCCGGCCTTGACTGGACCGGGCGCGTGCTTTGTATAGCGATGGTACCCACGACGTGCAAGCCAGCGGCGAGGCCGAACTAGTATTTCAATTCATTACCTATTATTCCACAAAATTTTAACACTCGGAACGCCACAGTCATTCCGGGACCCGAACCTCAGGAGGAAGGGCCCGCACCGGGCCGAACAGCGGCAAACATACTCTCAACTCGCGATCACCCATAAGCGCGACCTCGAATAGGACGGATCAGGCTTCATGAGCGACGACCCCCTTGACCACTGCAATTATGTGCCGGTATCGATAGAGGTCGCTGACAACGAGCGTTTTTCCTCGCTACGCGGTGACCTCTACCGTGAAATCTTTGATGAATTCCCTACTGCGATCTGGGTCGAAGATTGGTCGCAAGTCAAAATCATGCTCGATCAGCTCGCACGCCGAGGCGTCAAGGAGTGGCAACGCTACTTCACGCGCCGCCCCGATCAGCTAATCAAGGCCTTCGACCTGTGCGATGTCATCGATATTAATCAGGCGACTCTCGATATTTACGGCGCCAAAAACAAACAAGACATAATCGCCGCAACCCGGGGCAAAGAGGTGGCCTCCGAGAAACTGGATGCATTCCGCGATAGACTCGCTGCCTTCAGGGCCGGCAACACACAGGTCGACAACGATGGCAAAGAGCTTGCGGTCGACGGGTTTGAAATCACGACGCGGATACGCACTGTAATACCGCGCCATCACCGCACCGATTGGTCGCGCGTCATTCTCACTATCGAAGACATTTCAGAGCGCAAACGGGCCGAGGAAGCGCTCAAGATCAGCGAACAAGGACTCGCTACCGCACAGCGCCTGGCCCATATGGGGCACTGGGACTGGGACATCGTCTCTGACACGCTCCACATGTCAGATGAAGCGTTCCAAATTTACGGCTTCGAACCCCAGGCATTCACAGCGGACCTCGATACATACCTAAACGCAATTCACCCCGATGACCTCGACCGTGTAACGGCGTCAGTCGACAAGGCAATTTCTGATGGAAAGCCTTTCGACAACGAGTTTCGGATTTTTCGTCCCGACGGCAGTCCTAGGCATGTTCACGAACGTGGTGAAGTGACCTTGGGCGACGACGGCGAGCCGACCCATATGCGCGGCACCGTATACGACATCACTGAACGCAAACGCGCCGAGGAAGCGCAGCAAGCGAGCGGAGCCCGGTTCCTCGCCATTATTGAGCATTCGCACGCGGCCATAACCATCAAGGACAAAGAGGGCCGCTACGTGCTGATTAACCGGAAATTCGAGGCTTTGGCCGGACGGACCAGCGAAGAACTCATGGGCGCCACGGCGCAGGAGATCTTTCCGAGTGAGTTCTCCCAGTCCCTGCTGGAACACGATGAGGAAATGTTTGAGCGCGACGGTTCGGTGGAGTGGGAACCGGCGTATGACCTGCCTGGTGGCGAAAGGGCGCTCCTTGTCACCAAGTTCATGCTCCGTGACGGGGATGGCAATGTCACCTACATCGCCACCATCGGCACCGATATCACCGAGCGCACGATCGCCGAGCACGAGCTTCGCAGCGCAAATCAATTCCTTGACAACCAAAGCCGTGAACTCGAGGAACTGACCCAGCATACCCTCCAGGCTCGCAATCAGGCCGAGTTGGCCAACCGGGCGAAGTCCGAGTTCCTCGCCAATATGAGCCACGAACT